>JAXDJQ010000249.1:0-5772 GCA_034667565.1 Actinomycetota bacterium | reverse complement strand
TTGGTCAAGCATCAGCATGGGGCCGATCCCGGGGCGGTCGCGTACGACGCACTTCAGCATGCTCGCGCTAAACAGCTCGATGTCTTGATCGTCGACACCGCCGGTCGTCTTCACACCAAGACCCCATTGATGGACGAGCTCTCCAAGGTCAAGAGAGTCATCGAGAAGGAAGGCACCGTGCATGAGGTCCTCCTCGTCATCGACGCGACGGCGGGTCAGAACGGCCTGGTACAGGCCAAAGAATTCGCAGCAGCGGCCGGTGTCACCGGCATCGTGTTGACGAAACTCGACGGAACCGCCAAGGGGGGGATCGCGGTTGCGATCGAGAACGATCTGGGCATCCCGATCAAGCTGATCGGTGTGGGTGAGGGCATCGATGACATCGAGCCCTTCGAGCCCAAGGCGTTCGTCGACGCACTTCTGTCGTGAAGGTAGTGGTCGCGGGCGGAACCGGTTTCATCGGTCGCTACCTGACGAGGGCTCTTCTCGATAAGGGTCACGAAGTAACTGTTCTGAGCCGCGGTGGCAGGACGTTGGACATCCCACAGCTGGCAGGGGCCAACTCCACACAAGGGGATGTCACGGACCCCTCTTCCTTGATCGGCAAGCTCGAAGGCGCCGACGCGGTCGTGGGAGCGGTGACGTTTCCGAACTATCCGGCAGAGGTACCTCGGAAAGGCTTGACGTTCGATCGCTTCGATCGCCACGGTACCGAGAACCTCGTTGCGGAGGCACAGCGCGCCGGCGTTAAGCACTACGTGTACATCAGCGGCGCAGGAGCCGACCCCAGCAGTCCTATCGTTTGGTACCGCGCCAAGGGACGCGCGGAAGAAGCGATCAAGGGAAGTGGACTGGCCTTTTCGATCCTCCGGCCGTCCTGGGCCTACGGGCCGGAGGACAAAGCCTTGAACAAGTTCGTTCAGATCGCTCGCTTCTCACCCGTCGTGCCGCGCATCGGTGTGAAGCGTCAAGAGATCCAACCCGTTCACGTCATCGATATCGCAAGGGCCGTAGCCGTGATCTTCGAGCGTGGCGCGTGGGGAACGACCTTTGAGATAGGTGGACCCGACGTGATGAGCATGGATGCGGTCATCCGAACCATGTTGAAGGTAATGGGCAAGCGCCGACTCGTGGTGGCGATCCCAGCCATCCTGCCGAAGCTGGCGACCGCACCTCTGACGCTTCTTCCCTCACCTCCGATGACTCCGAACGGCATCGAGTTCGCGATCCAGAGTGGGCTGGTTGACACGATGGAGATGGAGCGGCAACTCGACGTGCACCCGATGCCACTCGAAGAAGGTCTCTCGAACTATCTCGGAAAGGTCGCCTGAATGGAGGCAACCCCTCCCCGTGTTGACCCGAAGTACGCGATGCCGATGCGGTTGGCCGCCCTTGCCATCGCTTATGCCGCCTACCGGGTGGTCGAGAAGGAACGGTTCTCCGCCGGTCTCTTCATCGGCCTTGGGGTGCTGTTGCTCTGTTATGCCGTCGTCACTTATCTGACGACCAGGCGAGACGAGCGCTCGGGGATGATGCAGACCGGCCAGACGATCCTGGGGGCGGGCCTCGTCGGCTTAGGGGTCCTTCAACTCGTAACCTAGATCGATGTTCGACAGCCTGAGTAACCGCTTCGACGAGATCTTCACCAAGCTGAGGTCGCGCGGCCGTCTGTCGGAGAAGCAGATAGACGAGGTACTACGCGAGATCCGTCTCGCGCTACTAGAAGCAGATGTCGCCCTCAAGGTCGTAAAGGCATTCACCAAGGACATCCGCGAGCGTGCGGAGGGGGCTGAGATCCACAAGAGCCTCACGCCTGCCCAGCAGGTGATCAAGCTGGTCCACGCCGCGCTGATCGATGTTCTCGGCCACGAGACCGTTGGGCTCGGGCATTCGCCACGGCCGCCGAGGGTCATCTTGCTGGCCGGGCTTCAAGGATCGGGAAAGACAACCGCTGCCGCCAAGCTGGCTCTTCACCTCAAGGGCCAAGGCAAGAAACCACTCCTGGTTGCTTGCGATCTGCGACGACCGGCGGCGATCTCGCAGCTGCAACAGCTCGGAGTGCAGGCGGATGTCCCAGTAGAGGCGCAGCTGGGTGCCGATGACCCCGCCCTCGTCGCGAGCACCGCGCTCAAGAGGGCGCGCGACGACGGCTATACGGATCTCATCGTAGACACGGCCGGTCGGTTGCACGTCGACCCCGAGCTCATGAACGAGCTCAGAGATGTCGCCACGGCGGTCGAACCTACCGAGACGTTGCTCGTATGCGACGCGATGACCGGACAGGATGCGGTGAACGTTGCGGAAGCGTTCCTCGAAAGCGTCGACGTAACAGGGATCATCCTGACGAAGCTCGATGGCGATGCGCGCGGCGGTGCTGCCTTGTCGATGAGCTACGTAACGGAGCGTCCCATCAAGTTCGCCGGAGTAGGGGAGAAGCTCAAGGACCTCGAGCCCTTCCATCCAGACCGCATGGCGTCTCGGATCCTGGGGATGGGCGACATGCTCACGCTGATCGAGAAGGCCGAGTCTGTTTTCGACGAGGCGGAAGCAAAGAAGATGGAGGCGAAGCTCCGCAAAGCCGAATTCACGTTCGAGGATTTCCTCTCGCAGATGCAGGCACTGAAGAAGATGGGTCCTCTGTCGCAGGTGATGGGGATGCTCCCGGGGATGTCCAAGCTCCCGATCGGCGATGAGCAGGTCGACAAGCAGATGCCGAGGATCGAGGCGATCATCCGGTCGATGACCGTGGCGGAGCGCAATGACCCCTCGCTGATCAACGGGAGTCGCCGGAAGCGGATCGCAGCGGGGTCGGGTTCAACGATCCAGGATGTGAACCGCCTCGTGAAGCAGTTCGATCAGGTGCGCAAGATGATGAAGCAGATGACCGGAGGCAAGGGCCGCAACCCATTCGGCGGGATGAAGCTCCCGCCGGGTCTAGGCCTCTGACCCCGTAAGCGCCTAAAAGCGGCGCGTGGGGAAGCCCTGCTAGGATTCGCCTCTCTCGCACCGAAAATCCCCGTAAGGAGAAGCATGGTCAAGATCAGGTTGATGCGCGTCGGGAAGCGGAAGCAGCCCTCGTATCGCGTCGTGGTTGCCGACTCCCGTAGCCCCCGTGATGGGCGCATCATCGAGGCGATCGGCCACTATCACCCCCGCGAGGACCCCTCCGTCGTTGAAATAGACAACGAACGGGCTCTCTACTGGCTGAAGAACGGGGCTCAGGCCTCGGATTCGGTCCGCCAGCTCCTTCGTATCACCGGAGCTTGGTCCGAGTTCTCAGGAGAGGCTCCGCTCGGAGCTCCACCTGCTCCCAAGGTCCGCAAAGCGACTCCTGCTGCTTCGGTGACCCAAGCAGAGGACACCATGGCCGAAGCAGACCCGGCGGAGGTTGCCGAGGTCCCCGACGAGGTCGCCACGTCGGCGGAGGAGGACCCGGTCGCTAACGCAGAGACCCCCGCCACGGATGAGGAAGAGACCTCTTCGTGAGCCGTGAGCTACTCGAATACGTCGTTCCTTGGTTGGTCGACAACCCCGAGGCGATCGAGATCAACGAGGTCGAAGGAGAGCGCGACGGCGTCGTGCTCGAGCTGACCGTTGACCCCGATGACGTCGGCAAGGTCATCGGGAAGAGAGGCCGCATCATCCGCGCTCTACGCACTCTCGCTAAGGCGTCCCAGCAGGAGGGCAGCGCCCCCGTCATGGTCGAGGTGGTGGACTAAATGGCCGAGGTGGTGGACTGACGCCATCCGGCATGCTCCTTGCCGGAGAAGTAGGTAAGCCGCACGGGCTTGCGGGGGAGGTCTACGTCGTCGTCATCTCAGACGATCCGGAACGTTTCTCGCCCGGCGCAAACCTGCACCACGCCGATGGACGGAGGTTGACCGTTGCAACCTCTCGGTCTCATGGGGATCGTTTCCTCGTGACGTTCGAAGGGATCACCACGCGTGAAGAGGCCACGTTCCTGCGTGGAGCCCTTTACGTCCCCGCCGAACAGGCACGCGCTCTCGATGATGATGAGTTCTGGCACGACGAGCTGATCGGTTGCACCGTCGTTACCTCGGAAGGTGACGAGGCCGGCTCGGTGAGCGCAGTTATCGCAGGTCCGGCGCAGGATCTCTTGCAGCTCGAAACAGCCAGAGGGCAGCGCTTCGTCCCGATAGTGAAAGAGATCGTGGTCCGCGTCGATCGCGACGCCCGGCAGATCGTCATCGATCCCCCGGAAGGCCTCCTGGACTGATGCCTCGGATAGACGTCGTCACCATCTTCCCCGAGCTATTCGAGGTTCCACTGCGAACGAGCTTGTTGGGGCGTGCGGTGGAGAAGGGCTTGCTCGATGTCCAGGTCCACGACCTACGCGAGCGCGGTCTGGGGAAACACCGAAACGTGGATGATGAGCCCTACGGCGGGGGGCCGGGCATGGTCATGCGCCCGGAACCGATCTTTGAGTCGGTCGAAGCGATCCGAACGCCGGAGAGTCACGTCGTGTTGATGTCTCCTCGCGGCACGCGACTCGATCACGCATGTGTCCGACGTCTGTCGTCATCCGATCACCTGATCCTCATCTGCGGCCGTTTCGAAGGCGTGGACGAGCGCGTGGCGGAGCACCTGGCCGATGAGGAAATATCGATAGGGGACTACGTGCTTGCCGGCGGTGAGCTCGCCGCACTTGTGGTGATCGAGGCCGTCTCGCGACTCGTGCCCGGCGTATTGGGGAACGAGGGGTCACTCGAGATGGAGTCCCATACGGCTGGCGACCTCGAATATCCCCAGTACACACGGCCGGCCGAGTATCGAGGTCTTCAGGTTCCCGATGTCCTTCTGTCCGGGGACCACGGGCGGGTAGCAGCGTGGCGCGCGCAACAAGCAGAACAGGTCACGAGGAAAAGACGTCCGGACCTATCGACATGATCCGGACAAGTCCCCCATAACTTTGACCCGAAGGGACTAGTCAGGTCTCACTAATCACCCTAGGTTGTGAGTTACATGCAACAACCCTAAGAAGGAGGGTGCGTAGTGGATCTGTTCGAAGTATCGGCGCGCGAGAAGCGCTCCACGTTCGTCAAGGTAGTGGTCGGGTGCCTGATCGCATTCATCATCGCTCCACCGCTCGCTCAGGCGGCGACACAAGCCGTTCGCGTAACGAACGCAGTCAAGGTGAAAGACAGCACGGGTGACAACGTCGAATCCGAGGCCGTCGCAGACATGGGTCTGTTCGGCGCCGAAGGCAGCACGGGCGCAGTAGCGGTGCGCAACTTCGCCGGTGGTGGTGGATTCCTCGGTGCAGCAGACTGCTCCGACGCCACGCCTCTCACGAACCAGGTCTCGATCACGAACGCGATCGTGACCGCGATCATCATCACCGGAACGGGATCCACCTGGACCTCGACATCCGACGCCGTAGGCGGGGGCCAGCTGCCCTTGTTGAACTTCACGATGACCCCGGACCATTCGTCCGAGTTCGTCGGTCTTGGTAACGGCCTCACACTGACGGATGCATTGAAGTTCACGTGCACCGCTGGCACCAACGGAAACCTGGTAGTCCTCGGCCAGTAAGCCCTCACGGATCCGTGGAAAGGGCGTCCTTCGGGGCGCCCTTTCTCGTCTGGTCTAGGCACTAATGCCTATGGCTTCGGGGGCCCGACCCCGGAAGGATGGACATACGCAATCCCGACATTTCTGCGGCGAGCGAGTGCGATGAGCCCATCTGAGAAGAGAGACGACCCGAAGCGGGTCTCTAGAGCCCTGCTTGGTCTCGTCGCGCTCACCCTCTTC
>JAXDJQ010000248.1:0-3054 GCA_034667565.1 Actinomycetota bacterium | reverse complement strand
CCTGGGTGCTGGCGGGAGAGATGCGAGCAACCGACGAACGCATGCTGGAGCTGCTCGAGCCATATAGAGGTGAACGGGGCCGCGTGATCCGTTTGATCGAGTGCGGGGCCGGCCGCCGCCCGCGCCGCGCCCCCAGGCAGCGCATCAGAACGATCCAAACGATCTAATGGTTCTAGCTCACACAGTTGACTTCGCCGGCGGTCTGGAGCCAGAGCTACTCATAATGGGCATGACGGTCTTGTTCCTCAGCTTCTTATTCCGACCGTCGTCCCCTTCAGGGAGCCGAACCCACTTCCTTGTCACGCTGGGTGTCGGTACGCTCCTAGTTCTAGGCGCATTCCTTATCCCGCATCTCTAGGTCGAACGGAGCCCGACTTGGATGCAGTGAAGCGATCGGTCTTCGTTCTCTGCTTGTGCGCACTCTTGGCAGTTCCGGCTGTGGGTAGCCCGCTGCCTGACGCTCCCAACTGTCCGATGTTCCCGCCCGACAATCACTGGAACCTCCAGGTCGACGACCTCCCGGTCCATCCGAACTCGAACGCGATCGTTCGCAGCATCGGACTCAGCGACACCGTGCACGCTGATTTCGGTTCGGGCCTTTACCAGGGAGCCAAGATCGGTATCCCGTTCGTAGTCGTCCCGGGAGATCAGAAGAAGGTCCCGGTGAGGTTCCTCTACGCGGATCAATCTGACCCGGGCCCTTACCCGATCCCCGCTGATGCGCCGATCGAGGGAGGGCGTGATTCGGACGGTGACCGGCACGTCATCGTGGTCGACAAGGACAACTGCATGCTCTACGAGATGTTCTCCTCTTATCGACGAGACGGGGGCGCTCGATGGAAAGCAGGCTCGGGGGCCACCTGGGATCTGACGTCGAATGCGATGCGTCCGCGCGGTTGGACGTCAGCCGACGCAGCGGGTCTACCGATCCTTCCCGGCCTTGCCCGTTATGACGAAGTCGAGCAAGGAGTCATCGACCACGCGCTGCGGCTCACGGTGGACCGTAGTCGCAGGGCCTTCGTCTATCCCGCACGTCATTTCGCGTCGAGCCTTACCAGCCGCGATCTGCCGGCGATGGGGCAGAGACTCAGGCTCAAAGCCGACTTCGATATCTCCGGCTTCCCGGAACAGGCCCAGGTGATCCTTCAGGCGCTGAAGACCTACGGGATGATCGTTGCCGACAACGGATCGGACTGGTTCATCAGTGGCGCTCCGGATGCGGGGTGGAACAACACCGCTCTCCACACCCTCGGCCAGATCGAGGGCCGCAACTTCGAGGTAGTCGACACCAGCCAGCTGCCCCGGCCCTAGCAGGACGCGCCTCGTGAGGGGCGAACCCTCTCGATATGTCCTCGTTCAAGCGCGCCCTTATGGCGATCGCGGCCTTGGCAGTATTCGTTGTGCCAGCATCGTCGAGCGCTTCGGTCCCGTATCCAACCCACGAGTTCGTCGGCAGGCTCGAGGTCTCGACGGACGCGGGCCTGGGCCGTCTGGAGATACACGGGAAGCTCGCCGCCGTTCTACAGCGAGATGAGGGCGTGGTCTCCCTCGTCGACCTGAAGGATCCTGCACACCTCAAGATCCTCGGGCGATACGAAGACGACGCTCGCCAATCCTTCGATGGTGACCTGGCCTTCTCATCAGACGGCAAGTGGCTCTTCTACGCGCGTCAGACGCACCAATTCTCGTTGGATGGGATCCATGTGATCGATGTGTCCGACCCGTCGGCTCCTACGCTTCGTTCGTACCAGCCCGGCGGAGGAGCGCTGCGGATCGGATATTTCGACGACGGCACCGATCAATGGGTGGTCGTGCTCGATGCCACTACGGGCATGGTCGTGTACCGCTTCGAGCCGACGACCGGGGTTCTCGTCCCCGTTCACGTCAACGCGCTGCCGGCTCTGAAGGTAGGAGGTCCGGCGTCTGCCGGCGTCGTGATCCAACGCGATCCGATCCTGAAGAAACCCCTGTTGTATGCGGCGACGGGCGCCACCGGCGTCGAGGTCTTCGATTTCAGTGATCCCACCAACCCCACGTTGCTGGGGTCATGGGGCGATCTGGGTTTAGCCGAGATCGAGGTGAGCATCGTTCACGGCCAGCGCACGATCCTTGCGGCTACCGAGTACTGGTTCGACAAGACGATCCCTCCTGCGGTGATGGTTCTGGATGCCTCGAAGCTCGACAACATCGAAATGACCAAAGTGCTCACCCTCACGTGTCCGGCGGATGATGACCACCGGGTTCAGGGCCTTGCCGTGGTCGGGCGCAATGTCTACGTGGCTCACTCGAGTGCCGGTCTTCCCATGTTCCTCGATGCCACCGACCCCGACCGATTCCGGGGCACGCCATTGCAGCACGCGACCCACAATGCTGGAGCCGGGGTATCCGGCGACACATACGTGTTCGACGTCGAGGTGGCGGGGGACCTCGTCTTTTCGACAGATGCCGCGAACGGGTACTTATCGGTCATGCGTCGCATCTCGGTGCGTCGGGCACTGGACAACGATGATCTGGGGCTGGCTGGGAGCGGCGACCCCTGCTGATTGAGTCGTTCTACGTACGCCCCCTGCGTGAGTTGCCTATGTGAAAGACGCCTTGGGCCAATCAAAATCGGGCAATGGGCCAGCATGAAGCACGCAAGCCCGTCAATGTCCTCCTGGTAGACGATAACGAGGCGTTGCGGACGATCCTCAAGATCACGCTCTCGATCGAGCCCGGGATCGGAGAGATCGAGGAGGCGGGCGATGGAGATGCCGCGGTGAAGATCTGCGGCCGCTTCAGACCCGACGTGGTTATCCTCGACTACTGGATGCCGTTCATGGACGGGGAGACGGCGGCCGACCACATCCGTGAGCTACATCCCGATGTCTTGATCGTTGCCTTCTCGGCCGTGCTGGGGGAGACACCTAAGTGGGCGGACATGTATGTGCCAAAAGACGATCTGCCGGACCCGAGTCTCCTGGTAAGGATCGCCCGGAACGGAACAGACAACATCTCCCTTTGACCCCTCGATCCTCGTTGGTGAGCCGATCTGAGATCGGCGCCACAGCAGTG
>JAXDJQ010000247.1:0-2676 GCA_034667565.1 Actinomycetota bacterium | reverse complement strand
GTACTCGGTGACGCGAACGAGGCGGATACGACTCACCTTCCGGATACGGTCCTCCGCGTATTCGATCGCGGCCCGGGCTGTCGAGATGTTCCGCTCGCGCGATAGACCGAAGATCAACTGGAGGGCTTTGAATATCCCGTCGACCTTCTGCAGGGCGCGCTCTCGGTCGTAGCCTCGAAGCTCGTCCTCGACGTTGATCAGGCCACCTGCATTGATGACGAAGTCCGGTGCGTAGAGGATCCCCATGTCCCGGAGTTTGTCGCCATGTTCTTCGCGGGCCAGTTGGTTGTTGGCGGCGCCTGCGATGATCTTGCATCTGAGCTCGGAGATGGTGTCATCGTTGATCCCCCCACCAAGTGCGCAGGGAGCGAAGATGTCACATTCCTGTGCGTGAACCGTGTCGAGTGGAGTGGTCTTCACTCCGAAGTCGCCGACCGCTTTGCCAAGGTTGTCGACGTCGATGTCTGCGATCGTGACATCCGCCCCCTCCTCGACGAGGTATCCGCAAAGTGCATGACCGACCTTGCCGACGCCTTGGAGGGCAACCGTTCGTCCCTTCAGGTCGGCGTCACCGAAGACTTCAACCGCGCACGCTTTGATCCCTTGAAGAACGCCGTAGGCCGTGACAGGCGAGGGGTCGCCCGAGCCCCCATAGGTCTTAGAACATCCGGTGACCCAACGCGATTCGCGTCGAACCGTGTCCATGTCCTCGAGAGCCGTCCCAACGTCTTCTGCCGTGATGTAACGCCCACCCAAGGTCTCGACGAAGCGGCCGTACGCGCGCAGGAGCTCTTCGCTTTTGATCCTGCGGTGATCGCCGATGATGACTGCCTTGCCGCCACCTAGATCGAGACCGGCTGCAGCAGCTTTGTAAGTCATCCCCTTGGACAACCTCAAAACGTCGATCAAGGCCTCTTGCTCGGTCTCGTAAGGGTAGAAACGCGTACCCCCCAGCGCGGGACCGAGAGCTGTGGAATGGATGGCGATGATGGCCTTGAGGCCGGAAGAGTCGTCGGAGCAGTAAACGATCTGCTCGTAGCCATCGCCGTCGATGTGCTCGAAGACACTCATTTCGTTGTTCTCCTTGGGAAAGACGCGCCGTTGCGTCTGAGCGGGACATCTTATCGGAGGAAGAACCTGGGACATCGTGAGCCCGTGGGTATGCTCGAAACGTGATCGCGACGTCGTACTTGCGTGTCTATCAGCCCGCATCGGTTTTCAGCGCCGAGGAGCAGGCTCACTGGTTGCGCGAACGTACCGAGATAGATCGGTCGGAGCATTCGGCCGCGCGCCGCTGGCTCATCTCGACATCTCTTCCTTCTGATCCGGTTCTGGCACCCGGCGAAGGAGCCTTCGTTCGCAAGTACGAGGGACAGGTGTTGGTCTGTCCGTGGCGTACGCGCTTGCGGATGCTTGCCGGGCTCATCGCTTTCCGAGGGTCGGTTCCCGAAGAGGTAGCCGAGGCGTTCGTGCCGGAAGAGTCGGCACGCAACGCGGCGCATGCCCTGGCTCAACTCGATGAGGATCATCCGGAGGTGCGGTCCCACATCCTTCACGCGAACTGGCACGTGCCCCTTAGATGGTTCGCAGCGTTCGACGACTCGGAGCGCATCCTCACCGAGGACAAGGATGGGCTCCGAGTGCGATACGAAGCCCAGCTCTCGACCGCGGCGGCACGTCTGGAACAAGCTCTGGGGATCCTCGAGGGATCGTGGATCGACTCGGGGGTGACCGAAGCAGTGCGCGAGCTGCTGGAGTGGCTCGCCGGCTTCCCCGAGGATGGGCTGATCGAGCTCGACTATGCCTCGGTCGCACAGATCTTCAGCCACGACGAGCTGCTGGATGACCATTCGTCCGCCGAGGTCTGGATATGCCTCGATGCACTCGCAGCCGGGGACGTCGTTAGGGCTGGTTCCGTCTTCGGCTCGCTGACCGACCGCTGGACCGAGGCCCGCGCTCACGAGGTCGTCAACTAACGCCCGAGAGGCGATTTGTCGGGTGTGCGCCGGTATTGACTAGTTCGCCCGGACTATGGGGCCATAGCCCAGAAAACAACCCCAAAATGACCCTAACTAGCCATTACAGATTTATCCCTTCCAGCCGATGATTCGGCAAGAGGTACAAGTCCAGCCAAATCACCCGAAGAGCAGGCTGGTTAGAAGCCGGGAGACCGGCCAGAAACGAAGGATGGGAGGGCGACATGGCGAGTAAGGATGGATCTCTTCTCACGCCAGCAGAGGTTGCTGCTCTGTTCCGGGTGGACCCTAAGACGGTTACTCGGTGGGCAAAGGCCGGCAAGCTTTCTTCGATCAGGACCCTTGGCGGTCACCGGCGCTACCGCGCTGAGGAAGTCAAGAAGTTCCTTGAAGGGGCCAAGATGGGCGCTGGACTGTCCGAGTAAGTAATCGCTCGAAGCAGTCTCGCGAACGCGGGGACGAACACGGACGCTCCAAAGGGGCGTCCGTTTTCGCGTCCGGACGTTGTTTGGTGGCGAGGGGCAGAATCGAACTGCCGACACCGCGATTTTCAGTCGCGTGCTCTACCAACTGAGCTACCTCGCCCCGGTGCTGTGTGACGGGGGCCGAGGATAGCAATCCCGCTAGGCGTGTCTGTTAGCCTCACTTCCCTTCCAGCCCCAGTGGAGCAGTCTGGAGTGCTCATCTCCCTGTCAAGGAG
>JAXDJQ010000246.1:0-11151 GCA_034667565.1 Actinomycetota bacterium | reverse complement strand
GCGGCCCACGGCATGACCTTGTCCCACATCTCGATCGCTGCCTCCCGGCACTCGCGCGACGATCTGGTCAGGTCACCTAGGAACTTGACACCGAATGCCACGTGACGCGCCTCGTCACGCGACACGTTCGTGATCCCTGCCGAGAACCCCGGAAGGATGTCGAACTTCTCTACGTAACGCTGGATGAAGTGCTGCCCGGGGATCGCAAGCACGCCTTCGATCACCACGTGGTACAGCGCGATCGTCTGAGCAAGCAAAGGACGATCCTTCGGCTTCTTGCGCAACGCGTCGGTGACGCGATCGAGCTCGGTGAAGATCTGCTTGAAGCCCCATGTGAGCTGACCCTCCAGATCATCCAACGTCGACTGGATATCCGTTCCGACCCCGGCGACCTCGCGCATGAAGCGATCGAAGAAGACATGGTGACGCGCTTCGTCGACGATCTGAGTGGTGAGGAAGATGGTCGCCTCATGGGTAGGAGCTGCATCGGCGACCGGCGTCAAGGTGCGCGCAACCGCTTCTTCACCGACCAGGAACATCGCGTAGTTCCACAGCGCGGAAGATCGTTGCTGTTCTGTGAGACGGGTCTGCCAATGATCGACGTCAACCGAGAAGTCGATAGCGGTAGCGCTCCAGGGGTTCTCTTCCCACAGGCGGTACAGACGCTCGTACGAGATGACCTCTTGCTTCAGCTCTAGCTCTTCTGCCACCTGGACTCCCTGTTGCGTGTGTGATCGGCCGGTCGGGAACGATGGTTTTGCTCTATCCTTCACCATGCAAAACTTGACTGCTGAGTCAAGTATCCCTCAAGTCGGAGGACCTATACCTGTGGACTTCTCGCTGACCGAAGAGCAGATCGAGCTCCAGAAGTGGGCTCACGAATTCGCCGAGAAAGAGATCCGGCCCGTTGCCGCGGAGTACGACGAGTCCGAGGAGTTCCCGTGGCCGGTGCTCAAGAAGGCCGCAGAAGCCGGCCTCTATTCGGTAGACATCTACCTACAAGCGCAGCAGGACCCCACCGGTTTGACGTTGCCGCTCCTCATGGAGGAGATCTTCTGGGGGTGCGCCGGGATCGGCCTGGCCATCTTCGGTACCGGACTCCCCCTCTCCGCGCTCGCGGCGGTCGGTACCTCCGAGCAACTCTTCGAATGGGCCCCCAAGATGTTCGGGACCCCGGCCGACCCCAAGGTAGGGGCGTTCGCCGTGACCGAGCCACAAGCAGGGTCCGACGTGCGGAACCTTCGAACGAAAGCCGTCCGCGAGGGAGACGAGTGGGTGCTGAACGGAACCAAGGTCTTCATCACGAACGGTCAGTACGCCAGCGTTTATGTCGTAGTCGCCACGGTCGATGCCGAGCTTGGCCATCGTGGTCAAGCATCGTTCGTGATCTCGGCGGACGACCCCGGGATCAAGCCGGGCAAGAAAGAGAAGAAGCTCGGCATTCGCGCATCCGACACATCCGAGGTGATCCTCGACAACTGTCGTATCCCCGTCGATCGCGTCCTTGGTGGGATGGACAAGCTCGAAGCGAAACTCGAGAAAGCTCGTAAGGGAGAGTCCAGTGGACGCGCGTCTGCGGCACTGCGTACGTTCGAAGTAACTCGGCCTGCCGTGGCGGCGCAAGCCGTCGGGATCTCTCGTGCAGCCCTCGAGTTCGCCATCGATTACGCGAAGGAACGCAAGGCGTTCGGCGTACCGATCGGACAGCATCAATCGATCCAGAACATGCTCGCCGACATGGCGACCGAGGTCGAGTGCGCCCGGCTGCTCACTCACCGGGCTGCATGGCTGGCCGCCAGCGGGCAGCCGTTCCACAAGGCCGAAGGTTCGATGAGCAAGCTCAAGGCCGGCGAAACCGTCGTGAGCGTGACCGAGAAGGCCGTGCAGATCCTCGGGGGCTACGGATTCATCAAGGACTTCCCGGTCGAGAAGTGGTACCGGGACTCCAAGATCTACACGTTGTTCGAGGGCACCTCGGAGATCCAGCGCATGGTTATCGCAAGGGCGTTACTGGCTTAGCTGGAGAACTTCCAGTTCACCGTCGCTGAAGGTCCACCGGCGTAGTTGCAGGGAGTCATCAGGACCTGCATGCCCTTCGTGATCACGATCGAGACCTCTTCCTGGGGAGCCGCTCCGGTCAGCTGACTCTCCGTTGACGAGACGATCATGCCTCCGTCGGCGTCGTTCAGGAACAGATCCCAGTCACCCTGGAAGTCCACCATCGTCACGGTCAACAGGCCGTTCGCCGGGGCCTTGAAGGGCTCGTTGACCAGGTTCATGCCCTCCGTGCCACCGTCTGCAGCGTTGCAGCCGTCGGGACCGGGGAACGGGATCATGTTGTCGGCAGTGAAGGAGCCCTTCTTCGACTTACCGGCGAAGGCGGGGGCCGCAGCGGCCACGAGAACGAGCGCCAGAACGGTAAAGATCGTCAACGACTTGCGCACCTGACATCGCCTCCCAGCGAGGGGCCGCGCCCTTGTCACGCAGCCACTAGCTGGAAACCTTCGCCGGGTGGGCCCTAAGGTCCTGCTATCCCAGGAAGTCCCGGCTATCCCAAGAAGTCCACGATCGCGGTAGCTAGGGCATCCGGGCACTGCTCGGCGACGAAATGGCCACAATCGGGAAGCTCGACGATCTCGGCCTGGGGGATGTCTCGCTTCATCCCTACGAGGAGCTTGGGCGGGAGGGCCGGGTCCTTCATCCCCCACACGATCAACGTGGGCATCTCGATCCGCCGTCCTGGTCCGCCTCGCACGGCGTCTGAGGTGACCACTCCGCGGCCGAATCGCGCCCGCACCTGCTTGCCGAACGCTTTCCGGGTGACCGTTCGGTAGTAGGCGAGCGCGGAAGCAACCCTGGCCGGATCCCGGTACGCGGCTTGGTAAAGGCGCAAGGGCTCGCCCTCGAACACCGACCGATCCGCCGCAGGTGTTGCTCCCTTCAGGAACGTAGCCAGGATCTGGTCGCTGCCCCAGCGGAACGCCGCCTCGGGAGCGAATGGGATGTTGAAGAGCCAGATGTACCAGCTGTGCAACGGGCTCAACTCACGGAAGGCCGTATTCGTGACGATCAACCGCGGGACCCGGTGGGGCTGATCTAGAGCCAGGCGGAACGCGAAGGCTCCGCCCCAGTCATGACCGACGACGATCGCCTCCGGTGCTCCCACCGCGTCGAGGTAGTCGCACAGGATCTCCGCGACCGCTCCGGCGTCGTGTTCCGGCGGCGCGTCGCTGGCGCCGAAGCCGGGAACGTCGGGCATCAGGAGACGGAACCGATCACCCAACCGATCGACCATGCCGCGCCAGCAATAACCGGTTTGCGGGAATCCATGGAGGAAAAGGATCGGAGGTCCCTCACCGGCTTCGCGATGGTGAACGACGCGGCCGGCAACGTGCACCGCGCGCTCATCCATCGACCGCCACCATCTCCCATTCCGCGCCCTGGAAAACTCCTTCCTCCAAGACGCCCTCTTCCAAGATGACCTCACCAGCACGAGATGACTTCGGAACGGGTCGCACGAGGTAGTCCGCCTCGAAGCCTTCACCCATCGCTTTCCGATCCCACGCCGCCGCCAGATCGGAGAAGCGGATGCGTAGCTCGTTGCCGATGAGGCGAGGGTCGTCGTACTGCGCGATCTTGGTGCCGGAGAACTGGAACAAGAAGAACGCAAGCTCGTCGGAACCCTCGACACGCACGACAGTGCGAGGCCCGAGGTGCTCAGCGGCCCGCCGAACGAACCCATCCCGCATCAGATCGTCCTCCGCGTAATCGAACCCTTTCGCGTGATGCTCGAGGATCGAGGTCAAGCCGCGGGCCGCGATCGCCGGGGACAGACCTCCGATCACGATCGTGAGGCCGAGCGCGCCGGTCGCGAGAACGGCGGATCGCCTGCGCAGCCATCCATACGCCGTCACCAGAGCGATACCTCCGACCGCCGCCCCGAGTAGATGCAACGGTGGCCACATCCGCCCCTGGTGCAGCAAGGTCTCGTTTCCGAACAGACCCCAGTCAAATCGCGCCCTCGCGACGGCGAGGCCGAGAAGGACCACCGAAGCAACGACGCACGCCACCAGCGGGCGGCTGACCACCGGAGGTTGCATGACTAACAGAACGACCCCTCCGATCGCGAGAGGGAGCAAGACCCCCCACGATGCCAGCGCGACGCCAAGGTTCCACTCCATCCCGAGTTGCGGCGTGATGTTCACGAACCCGTCGTACCGGATGTAGTCGCGGATGACCGGGCCGGCCCACAAGCCGAATGTCGCGGCCCCCGCTCCCAACACGATCAGACCAGCGCGGACCCTGTCATGTTTGATCGCGAAGGCACAAACCGCTAGAGACCACGCGGCAGCGGTGAACATCATCGGAACGCTGATGAGACCCACGATGCCCGTCCCGATGCCCGCGGCAGCCAACAACCTGCGATCGTCGGCGCGGATAGCAAGCGCCAGAAGAACGGTCGCCGCCGCGAGTGTTGCCAATGCGACCTCCCTCGGAAGAGCGGGGGGAAAGAGCTCGTACATGGAGTTCGGCGAGGCCACGACGAGATCCGCGCCGTATCGGGCTTCGCTAGGAGTGGCCACGAACGCGGAGACCCCCGAAGAGATCCAGGCGAACCCACCGACCGCCGATGCGAGCCACGCCGCGGCGGGTCCCGCCCGTCGATTCACGAGTCGGGCCAGGCACGCCGCTCCGAGAGGGATCAGGCCGATGAGGAACAGGTGGGCCGACTCATGTGCTAGCAAGGGATCGGTCCCGGGAACGAGCCGCACCATCGTCGCGAGGATCGAATGGAACCCCCACGGGTAGGCGTTCCTGCCGAACTCCGGAGCCGGACCCGTCGGGACCGGTTCGCCGGCAAGCAATTGCTCCGTCCAGCCGAGATGCCACGGTGGATCTCCCGCACGCACCCCTGAGCCCGAGACCAGCACCGGTAACGCGAATAGAACGCCCAACACCAACACGAGCGCGATCACCGCGGCGTTGACCTTGGGGATCCGCGGTTTGAGAGGCCGGTGCCGCGCTATAGCGAGCACCACTACCGCAAGCGCAGAGATCGGAACCACGCTTGCCGCCCCGAAGACGGCACCGCCGGTCACGATGTTCCCGACCATCAAGGCACAACAGAAAGCGAGGAACGCAAGGGCCGCTAACAAGGCCCTCTCGGGGGTGCCCAAGCCGGGTTCGTCTACCGCGAGCAGACGACGGTCGAGATAACCGAGGAGGAGAGCACCGCACGCCCACGCGACGAGTGCGGTTGCTGAGACCTGAGCTAGAACGAGGAGGATTGTTTGCAGGCTCACTCGACGACGACGAGTGACTGTCCTGCGGCGACACTTTCCCCGGGCGCAACCTCGAGTTGACCCACGACTCCATCCGTGGTCGCGGCGATGGTGGTCTCCATCTTCATCGCCTCCAGCACGACCAACGCCTGACCGGCTTCGACCGCATCACCCTCCGCAACGAGCACTTTCAGGATCGTGCCTTGCATCGGCGCGACGATCGCTCCGCCCACGGCGCCGTGGACCGCTGCCGATGCGGAGGCCGACATAGCGCGGTTCCACAGACGAACCGGCCTGCCGGCGACCATGAGCACGTCTTCATCACCGCCGGAGGTAGCGTCGGACTCAACGACGAGGCCTTCCAGAACCCCGCCTGTCTCGATCGTGCGGGTGGAATGCTCGCCGGAGATGAACTCGTCGGTCTCGAGCAGTACCTCATGCGCGTCGATCGTCGTGGCTATCCCGTCGACCGTCATCTCCGCCAGGGCTCGCAACATGCGATGACGCGCCTCTTCGCGATCGTTGCCCCACGTGATCACCTTCGCCAGCAGAGAGTCGTATGCAGCCGGAACCTCGTCTCCCTGCGCGTACCCAGAATCCACACGCACACCAAGGCCGTTCGGTTCGACGTATCTGGAGATCGTCCCGGGCGTCGGAACGAATCCTCGGCTTGCATCCTCTGCATTGATGCGGCATTCGATCGCGTGACCGTGCATGTGAGCTTCGATGTCTGCCTGATCGAGACCGGTCGGCTCGCCCGACGCGATCTGAAGCTGGCATGCCACGAGGTCGAGACCCAGAACCTCTTCGGTGACAGTGTGCTCGACCTGCAGACGAGCATTGACCTCGAGGAAGTAGAAGTTCCCATCGGTGTCGGCCAGCATCTCAACGGTGCCCGCGTTGACGTAACCGGCAGCGACGGAAAGAGATACGGCCGCGGCCCCCATCTCCGCCATGCGATCGGCGAACCGTGGGGGTGGGGTTTCCTCGATCAACTTCTGATGCCGACGTTGCATCGAGCAATCACGCACCCCGAGCCACAAAGCCTCATCAGGACTCAGTGCCAGTAGCTGGACCTCGAGGTGCTTTGGATCCGGGAGGTACCGCTCGACGTACACGGTGTCGGAGCCGAAGTAGGCCGTCGCTTCCCGACGGGCAGATCCGAATGCGTCGGCGACGTCTTCGGCCGAGGTGGCAACCTTGAGACCGCGGCCCCCGCCTCCTCCCGACGCCTTGATCGCGATCGGATATCCGTGCTCCGTACCGAAGGCCTCGATGACTGCAACGTCCGTGATCGGGTCGGTGATCCCGGGGACGACGGGAACAGATGCCTTCTCCGCCAGCCTGCGCGCCCCGATCTTGTCGCCGAGTGCCCTGATCGCTTCGGGGGGCGGCCCTACCCAGACGAGACCTGCATCCTGAACCGCGTCGGCGAAGACCGCGTTCTCGGAGAGGAACCCGTAACCGGGATGTATCGCTTGTGCTCCCGTCGCGAGCGCGGCATCGATCACGGCCCCCATGTTGAGGTACGTGTCGGTCGGAGCTACCCCCGGGAGATGCACCGACTCGTGCGCCATCGCAACGTGGCGAGCGCGGGCATCGACATCCGAATACACGGCAACGCACCCAACACCGCGTTCGCGGCACGTGCGCGCGATGCGAACCGCGATCTCGCCCCGGTTGGCGATGAGGATCTTGTCGAACATCTAGGTAGTCACCTCGCGACCGGTCCGGCAACGACCGAGCGCGGCCCTGCCTTCAGAACCTTGCTCGGAAGCTCTCCTTTGATGAAGGATTGAGCAACCCGACCAGCGCCGAGCAACGTTTCGAGGTCTACACCGGTTTCGATCTGCATATCGGCCAGCATATGAACGAGGTCTTCCGTGGCGATGTTGCCGGTGGCACCTTCGGCGAATGGAGATCCACCCATCCCCCCGATCGATGCGTCGAAGTATTCGACACCTTGATCCAACGCAGCCAGCACGTTCGCTAACCCGGTCCCCCGCGTGTCGTGGAAGTGCATGTTCAAGGTCAGCTGGGGAAGAGCGTCGCGCAAGGCCGCGATCAACTCTTGCACCCGCCGCGGTGTGCCCATCCCGGTCGTATCCCCGTACGAGATGGTGGCGATGTCAAGGTCGTTCATCTTCCTGGAGACATCGACGACCTTCGACGGTGGGATGTCTCCTTCGTATGGACACCCGAACGCGGTCGAGATCGTCCCTTCGACCGGGATGCCTGCCTCGACCGCCACCGAGACGACCGCCTCGACGTCGGTGAAGGACTCCTCCGTCGTCTTCCGTACGTTCTTGAGGTTGTAGGAGTCGCTGGCAGCTATGAACACCTGCAAACCATCTACCCCGAGCTCGGTCGCGATCTCGGCCCCTTTTCGGTTCGGTACCAGCGCCGAATAGAACACGCCGTCCGCTCGATCGATCCCCGCCCACACCTCTCGCGCGTCGGCCATCTGAGGTATCGCCTTGGGCGAAACGATCGATATGGCTTCGATATAGCGCAGCCCCGACGCCGAGAGAGCATCGATCAGTTTGATCTTGTCGCCGGTCGAGACATCTGCTTTCTCGCTCTGGATACCGTCCCGGGGTCCGACCTCACGGATACGCACCGCGCGCGGATAGGTCATCGGTTCTTCCACGCGGGTGGGCGCTTCTCGTTGAACGCCCTGATGCCTTCCGATCGGTCTTCCGACTGGATGACCACCGTCCACGCGTCGTGCTCTATCTCGATGCCTTCATGTAGGGGAACCCCGATCGCTTCGTCTATCGATCGTTTCGCCTCGCGGAGGGCCACCGGTGAGGACTTGAGGAGGTCACGAGCAACCTCGATCGCGTAGGAATCGAGCTCTTGGGGCTCGCACACGTCTGCAACGAGACCGAGCTGCTGTGCATAAGCGGCATCGATCTGCTCGCCCCGAAAGATGAACTGTTTCGCACGCGATACTCCCAGTTTGCGCGTCAGGAGTTGGGTTCCCCCACCCGCAGGTATGAGGCCCACTCGAGTTTCCGGGAGACCAAGCTTCGTACCTTGAGCTGCCACGATCAGATCGCAGGACAAGGCCAGTTCGAATCCCCCGCCGAGAGCGAAGCCGAACACCGCGGCGACCGTTGGCTGGGGAACGTCTCGCAGGGCTTCGAACATCGTCTTGATCTGCTTGCGATTGTCGTAGAAGTCTTCGAGCGAGAACCCATTGCGTTCTTTGAGATCTGCTCCGACACAGAAGGCCTTCTCCCCTGCAGCTCTGAGAACGACCACCCACACATCGTTGTTCGCCGAGATCGCCCGCAGCGTTTCCGTCAGCTCATCGGCCATCGCACCCGAGATGGCGTTGAGGGCTTCGGGCCGGTCGAGCGTTACAACTCCAACGTTGCCGGTTGTCTCGGTTGAGATGAAGCTCAAACCGGAGGAACTCCGTGGCGGCGATCCGAGAAATGACGGTCCTTGCGTTCTGCAGCGATCAAACGACGGAGCAGATCGGCCCGCAGGTCGTCCGGTTGGACCACGGCATCGATGATGTTCTCCGACGCCAGGTGCACGAGATCGATATCGGATTCGTATTCCGCGCGCTTCTCAGCAACGAACCGCTCTCTTTCAGCGAGGTCTTCGATCGCCTGGATCTTGTTGAAATAGACCGCGTTGACCGCTGGTTCTGGGCCCATCACCGCGATGCGGGCCGTAGGAAGGGCGATCGTCGCATCGGGTTCGAAGCCTGGGCCCGCCATCGCATACAGGCCGGCTCCGTACGCCTTACGCACCACGACACAGAACTTGGGCACCGTTGCCTCGGATACGGCGGTGATCATCTTGGCGCCGTGACGGATGATGCCCTGCCTCTCGACCTGCGTTCCGATCATGAATCCCGGCACGTCGGACAGGAACACCAGAGGGATGTTGAACGCGTCGCATAACCAGATGAAACGTGCGGCCTTGTCGGCTGAATCAACGAACAGGACGCCGCCCTTCTGGGCCGGTTGGTTGGCGAGGATCCCCACGGCGCGGCCCTCGATGCGCGCGATCCCGGTGATGAGCTCTTTCGCGAAATCGGGCTTGATCTCGAAGAACGACCCATCATCGATAACGCCCGCTATGAACGAGTACATGTCGAACGCTTGACTCTCGTCTTCGGGGACCAAGGTCGCCAGCGAGCCGGTGTAGGCCGGGCCCCTCGCTTCGACCTGCGGAGGATCGTCGCGCCAGCTCTGGCCGAAGTATGAGAGGTAACCCTTCGCTGCTTCGATCGCAGCTTTGTCGTCGGTGACGACCATGTCTCCGACTCCGGAGACCTCGCAGTGCATGCGCGCTCCACCCATCTCCTCGAGCGTGACCTTCTCGCCGATGACTTCCTCCGCCATCCGAGGAGAGCCCAGGTACATCGACGCGTTCCCTTCGACCATGAAGACGACGTCACAGAAGGCCGGGATGTACGCCCCGCCCGCGGCGGAAGGGCCGAAGAGGCAACAGACCTGAGGGATGTGGCCCGATGCTTGGACCTGGTTGTAGAAGATCTTCCCGGCCCCCCTGCGACCCGGGAAGAGATCTATCTGGTCGGTGATCCGAGCGCCGGCGGAGTCGACGAGGTACACGATGGGGTGCTCATGCTTCCGGGCGAGCTCGATGATCCGGATGATCTTCTCGACCGTCCGAGCCCCCCACGAACCGGCTTTCACAGTGGGGTCGTTCGCCATGACGGCAACCGGACGACCGCCCACCTGACCGACGCCCGTGACGACACCGTCGGCGGGAAGGTCCCCGGCCAGGGCGTTGACCAGGAGCCCGTCCTCGACGAACCCGTCGGCCGAGTCCAGGAGGAGCTCCAAGCGGTCCCGGACGAAGAGCTTGCCCTGCTGGGCGAGCTTCTCGTGGTACTTGGGGGCCCCGCCCTGCTTGACCCTCGAGGCAACCTCCGCGAGGTCTTGATTGCGCTGTGATGGCTCGGTCATAGCGCCGAATCCTACGGCCCCAGGCAGGGGGCCTATCGGCCCCGTCGAACCCTTCTCCGCATGAGGAAAGTGCTGGTCATCGCGCTCGTGGCCGTGCTGGCCCTGACCGTCGTGGGCCCTTCGGGGGCCGCGCCCGGTCTCACGCGTCTGGGGACCGACCCCGAGAACGACGGGCCCCCTTCACTTGACGTCACTTATCTGGACGCCGGCCGCAACGGAACGAGCCTCGAGATCAGGATCGGCGTGGCTCACATCCTCCCCGAGGTACGCAGCGTTCCGGAGGCCCCCGGGATCGAATGGGTCTTCGAAGTATCCGGCCGAACATTCGTTGCCGAGGGAGTCCCCGGACAGAACCCGACCTTCTACCTGTTCGAGCTTGCCAAGGATGGAAGCGCTACCCAACTGGCGAGCCCTACCGGCACTTACAACCATGAGGATGGATTCATCCGGATGCTGATCCCGCTGAGGACGATAGGGGCGCAGAAGGGATCGGTGATCTCCGGGGTTGGCGAGAAGGGAACCGAAGATGTCGACTCCCACATCCACTACGGGGCCGGTGAGGCCTACCCTGACAAGATGGCAACGACGAAGGATCTTGTCCTCCGCTAGGACCGCGCCATGAAACGTCTCCTGCTCCTATGCGCGGTCGCGATCGTGGGATCGAGCGCGGTCGCGATCCCCGCGTTCGCGCACCCCGCCTACAAAGACTCGAGTCCGCAGTCGGGCGCGACGGTCTCCCAACCGCCAACCGAGCTGTGGATCGACTTCACCGAATCCATCGAGAGCGGAACGATCTCCATCTACGACCCATGTGGCGACCAGGTTGACCATGGCGACGAAGAGATGAACCTGACCAAGGATCGCTTAACAACGGCAGCTCACGGAGACAGGGCGGGAACGTATCGGGTGCAGTGGCA
>JAXDJQ010000245.1:0-12932 GCA_034667565.1 Actinomycetota bacterium | reverse complement strand
CGTTGTGGCGCCCGACGTCCTCGCGGCTCCCGATCAGCTCCCCCTGAGAGGTGAAGAGAGCAGCCGCGTGCAGGCCCCCGGTCGAGGAGAAGACCGCCTGGACCTGACCCAGCTTGTCGGGAAGAGACGAGAGAACGTTTGGATCCACGGTGACCGCGTCGTCAACCTTCGTCGTCCCGCGCAAAGCGATCGCTTCGAGGTTCGCCTTCCCACATACACCGCACGCGCTCGACGTATAGAAGTGACGGTCGAGCGGTCTCAGATCGGGTTCGCTCGTGGGATCCAGCTCGACGATAACGATGTTGTAGAGGTGCTCGACGGGTAGGTCGGTGTCCTTGCAGTAACTGACTCCGACGACCTGATCCCGCCTCGCGATGACCCCTTCCCCGAAGAGAAACCCAACGGCGAGCTCGAAGTCTGCCCCCGGCGTCCGCATCGTGACCGCGACGGTGCGGCTTCGTCCCGCGATGGAGATCCTTATCTCGAGCGGTTCCTCGGTCGCCAAGGAATCCGCCTGAGTCACGACCGAACCAGCGGTGTACCCGACCACCGTTGCCTTCGTAGTGCTTCCAGGCCGTTCGGCGATCACACCGGGACCTTTTCCACCCAGACCTCGGCGTTGTAGTCCGGGATGCCTGCCTCCGGTGACCTGCGCGAGCGATCGATCAGCACCTGAGCCTCCGGCCAGTGGACCTGGAGATTCCCAGGCGCTACCCGAGCGATGCGCACCCTTCCCTCTAAGCGGCCGTTGTCACTTACGACAGCGATCCGATCGTCCTCCTCGAGTCCTTCGTTCCTTGCATCGGCGCTACTCATGAAGATGGAATCGCGTACCGCGCGGGTCAAAGGATCGCGGTTCTCCTGGATCATGCTGTTGAACTGTTTGCCTCTGCGGGTCGTAACGAGGTAACGACCTTCGGGAACGATGCGGGGCGGTAGCGGCACCGTGAAGAACGACGCTTTTCGGTCGGGGGTGTCGAAGTCCCACCCATCGCAGAGCATCGGACCCCCGTACTGGAAATTGTCTCCTTCAGCTTCGAGATGCTGGATCCCGTCGTAGAACGGAACCGCGGCGGCGATCTCGGCGCGTATCGCTTGTGTGTCGGGCCACGCGAATGACCCGGCCAGTTGGGGATCCACGCGCGCTGCGAGGTCTGCGAACACGTTCCATTCGGGCCGGGCCTCGCCCACCCTGGGCCCCGGGATCTCGGGATTGAAGATGACTCGGCGCTCGGTCGAGGTCTCGGTCACTCCCCCGGCCGTCTCGTAGCGGGTTGCCGCCGGTAACACGAGGACAGTCTCACCCGGCTCGACCAGCATCTGGCTGCTCATGACGATGTCCATATGGACGCGCAGGGGAACAGATCCCAGAGCCGAGCGGACGGCGGGCGGGTCCGGCATGACTTCGAGGAAGTTGCCCCCAACCGAGAACAGAACGTCGAGATCACCGTTCGAGGCCGCGTCGATCATCTGCGGCGCGGTGAAACCGGGATCGGGGTGTACCGGGAAGCCCCAGAAAGAGGAGAAGCGGGCAGCACTGTCTTCATCGAGCACGATCGCTCCCGGCAGGACGCCGGTGTAGGCACCCATCTCGGCCCCGCCCTGGACGCCAGAATGACCACGGATCGGCATCAGTCCGCACTTCGGACGACCAACGAAGCCTTTCGACAAGCCCAGATTGATGATCGCTCGCACGTTGTCTTCACCGAACGTGTGCTGGGTTACGCCCATGCTCCAGACGAGCACCGCAGTGTTGGCCTCGGCAAGCATCGTCGCGAACGCCAGCATCTCTGCGCGGGTGGTGCCGGAACCGCGTTCCAACTCGTCCCACGACATCGCTTCGATCTCGGTTAGGAGACCCTCGAACCCATTCGTGTGCTTGGCGATGAAATCCCGATCGACCCAGTCATTCGCGATCATGTGTTTCAGGGCACCGGAGATGAACGCGATGTCACCTCCGACGTTAACGAGGAAGAATCGGTCGGCGATCTTTGTTCCGAACAAGGCGCTCTCCACGTTCGACGGCACCCAGTACTTGTCCATCCCCGGCTCTCGGTAGTTGTTCACGACCGCGACCTTCGTGCCTTCCTTCTTGGCGTGGAAGAGGTACTTCATCGCGACCGGTTGGTTGTTCGCAACGTTCGAACCGATGAAGACAATGAGGTCGCTGCCGATCCAATCCGTGTAAGAGCACGTAGTCGCCGGCACTCCCAGTGACCGCTTCAGACCGAAGGTGCTGGGTGAATGACAGACCCGGGCCGCGTTATCGATCGAATTCGTACCGAACGACCGCACCGCTTTCGCGACCACGTAGTAGTTCTCGTTCGTCATGCCTCGACTGGTCAGATAGAAGGCCAAGCGGGACGGATCCGAGCCCCTGATCCGATCTGCCATGAGGTTAAGAGCATCGGTCCAGGTAACGCGGGTGAAACCGGCCTCACCCTTGCGACGGATCATCGGGTACGGCACGCGCCCGAGATCACGCAACTCCTTGCTGGTCATGGTCCGGAGGCGATCGACGTCGGCGACGTCTCGCATCTCGAGAGCCGGCATCGTGTTCAGCCGCAGTAGACGGAGCCTGACATTGCAGAGATGTATCTCGTCGAGGGTCCAATCCTTCATCCCCGTGGTGCCGAGCGCGCATCCATCGCAGACACCGTGCTTGAGGATGCGCCACGCGTAGCTTCGCCGGCCCTTGTTCTCGCGGAACGCCTTCCACAGCTCCGCGTAGTTATTCGGGCGCTGCTCACCGATCCCGAAGGGTTTCTTGCTGGCCCAAAGCGACGGATTCCACCGACTCACTCGAAGAACCTATCCGTCGACCAGGAACAGCAACTCGAGCGTTCGTAACGTGAGTCCCAGATCATCCGGCCACCCCGAGTCGGGTGCGTCCTTGCGAAGCTCTTCGAGGAACACCTGCACGGACGGATGATCGGAGGGGATGCCTGCTGCGAGCCAGAACGTCAACGCCGACGCCCGTTCCCACGGCCCCCACCACTCCTCACCCTCCTCGCGCGACCACCGCAAGGCCCACTCGGTTATCTCCGTCTTGGGGCCCTGAGCCAGCCAGAAAGCCGCGGCGGCGGCGAAGGTCGGATAACCACCGCCGGTGAACCGCCCCTGCTGATCCGATTCACCCGCCAGAAGATCAAGAGCGCGGGGGCCCGGATCGCGTCCCGCGACCAGCAGGCCGGCAGCGGCTGCCGCGGTTGCCCATACGCGCGGGGCTGCGAGATCGTTCAGCTCCCCGGGGATCTCATCCGGTGAGTCGAGCCACGCACCCGCCGGCGTTCGGACTTCGTCGAGCCAATCAGCGGCGATCGCCGACTGCCCCGAATCGGACAAGCCGAGCAGCTTCAAGTGGCACAGGGCTTCGCCGGTAGCGCCGGGTGACGGACGCCCCCCCGGTCCGATGAAGCCTCCCTCGGCGTCCTGCGCCGGGATAGCTGGAGGGTCGGAGGGGCCGGGATCGGCGAGAATCCCAGCGCGCCATACCTGCCAGGGGTCGCCCTCGGACGCGACGCGTTCCAAAGCCAGTCTGCGATCGAGAGCCATCAGTGACCCCCGCCCGTACCTTTCGGTCGCGCGGTTGCAGCAACGTCCTCGGGCGTTCGATTCGCGGGCCGCTGCGGGATGATCTCCATCCCGGGAAGGTTGTCGCGCGGACCGGACCACGGACCCGGAGGGGCCGACACGACGTTCGCGATGGAGTACGCAACCTCCTCGTAGTTCACCCGCCATCCCCGGAAGTGGGGCCACGCTTCCTCCGGTGTCCGTTCGATCGGGAACCCGATCTCTACCGCTCTTTCGATCCCCGCATTGAATTCGTCGAACGTCAGGCTGATCGGATCGGTGGGCAACGGATCCGTGTCGAACTGCATCCCGAGGAAGGTCGCGATGTCCCGCAGACACAGGAAACCCATGCGCAGACAGAGTCTCGCCTCGGTTGGAGCCCGTTCCGGGGCCAACGCAAGATAGAGGGCGGCCGAGTCCATGACTGCGAGGAGCCCTAGGATCCACGACCGCAGTGGATGCGGAGAGCGAAAGAAGATCAGAACCGGATAGTTCGTGTGACTCTCGGAAACATCCGCCGCCCACCGCTCCCACTCCGTGTATAGAGCCGGAAGTTGGTCGACCAGATCTACGTTCTGGTACCGCAGCAAGATCTCGGGTCCCCACGCGGGAGCTCCGGCTCGACTCTGGAGCATCGTCACCATCGTTTCCCTGCGGTTGAACGCGGAGTACAAGGTCGGGAGGTAACCGACAAGGAGAGCTACTACCACCAGCCCGGTAGCCGCCGCAGCGAAATCGATGATCGTCGGGGCCACCGAGTGCGTCCCCGCGAAGCCCAAGGTGAAGACGGAGGAGCCACTTTCTAAGAGCGCTACGGGGAAACTGATGATGAAGGGCCACAGGATCAATGCGTAGCCAACGAGGAACATCACGAGCCACGCCGACAGCAGGAGCAGAAGGAAGCTGGGTGCCTGGAACGCGAGCACCCGGTCGCGTTCCTCGTAGGTGTCGAACCGGCGAGCGAGGAAGTGGAAGAACCGCCTCGCATAGAGCGCAACCTTCCTCGACATCACCGACTGCAATCCGCGGGGCACGATCAACGTTCGGATCACGCTTGAACCAGCTGCGACCACGAGGATGACGCCAACCACCAAGCCGATCCAGCGCACCACGTTCATCGTCTCGGGAACTGACCCTGTGTTCGACCGCTTCCCGGAGGGCCCGCGAAGGCTTGTGCGATCGACATCCACTGCCTCGCTTCATCGCCTTCGATGACGAGCTCGGTGTCGTGAGGATGCCTGCGTTGCGTGACGACGAGGCAGAAATCTTCTGCGGTACCAGAGATCCGGTCGGGCGAATGCTCGTCACCCCAACTCCACGTCTCCGAGTCGGGGCCGCCCAACACCACGAAGACGTCGGACGTCGGCTCATCGAGGTCGTTCACACGGTAGCTATGACGGCGAGACAGCACGCATAGATGCGCCACATGCTTGATGCGCGGTTCGGTGACCCGTTCGATCCCGAGTGCGTCCGCAACGTCTTGTGCGTGCGCCCATGTCTCCATCATCCGCGCCGAGATGAAGGACGCGGGGCTCATGGGGGGGCCGTACCACGGGATGCGTTCTTTCGGATCGAGGCCCTTGGAGGCGGCCAGCATCTCGCTACGCGCCGAGCGCCACCATTCGAGGACGCCTTGATTGCCAAGTTCCCGACCACGTTCGATCGACCTGTTCATGTAGGAACCCACGTCTCTCGCTATCTCGATAAGGCCCTCAGAGAAAGCTTGCTTGTCAGACATCGCTAGCGCGGCTTGCTCGTCGAAGAAGGCGAGATGGCCTACCTGATCTCGGATATCCCAACCTTCAGCGGGGGTATCGAGTTGCCACCTGGCGTCCTCTAGATCGACCACCAGAGAGTCAAGTGCCGAATGCTCATCGCGCAGGTCTTTCAAGATGAGTTCGAGGTCGGGCATAACGGCATCCTAGGAGCCCCGGCGAGGTGCGAGTATGCGTTGCATGCCACCTGAAGGTTTGACCGTCGCCGTTACGGGTCCCACTGGAAGCATCGGCAAAGCCTTCATCCGGGCCCTCGAGAAGGCACCCGGTATCGACCGCATCATCGGCATGGCGCGTAGCCCGATCGACATCTCCGAGCTCGGGTGGACCAAGACCGAGTATCGGCAAGGGGACATCCTCGATGCCGCTTCGGTCGAGGACGCTGTCGCCGGTGCCGACGTGGTCGTTCATCTCGCATTCTTGATCTGGGGATCCCAGAAAGAGACCAGAGAGGTCAACCTCGAAGGGTCACAGAACGTCTTCAAGGCCGCTTTCGACGCGGGGGCCAAGCGTCTCGTCTACACCTCATCGGTTGCTGCCTACGGTTTCTTCGACGACAACCCGGACCTCCTCACGGAAGACGTTCCCGCTCGTGGCACCGAGGGCCATTACTACTCGGCTCAGAAAGCAGAGCTCGAGGCGACGCTGTCATCACTGGCGAAGGGTTGGCCGACCGACGTCTATGTCTTCAGACCTTGCATCGTGGCAGGACCGACCGCGTTGGACGTCATCGACAAGATCCCTTATGTGCAGCTTTCGGAGAAGCTCCCCGATCCGATCAAGAAGCTCGTGGGAACGATCCCTCTGTTGCGCCCGGTCATCCCCGACCCCGGCGTTTCTTTCCAACGCGTTCATGAGGATGACGTAGCGGACGCTCTCGTCGCTGCGGTGGTGGGCCGAGGGGAACCTGGTGTCTACAACCTCGCTGCAGATAAGGAGATCACCGCCTCCGACATCGCTCACGCGTTGGGCTGGTACGCGATCCCCTTGCCCGAGCTGGCCGTTGACACCACGGCCAGGATCGTTTCGCGATTCCCGTTGCTGCCTGCCAGTGCATCCTGGTTGCACGCGCTGCGCGTGCCGGTACTGATGGACACCACTAAGGCCCGAACGGAACTGGGATGGCGGCCGCGTTATGACTCGCTCGAGACGTTGTCAGAGACAGTCGCGGCGGCGCATGAAGCCGGGCTCGTTCCGTGGCCCGGGCGGGTGGGCTGACTACTACAGATCTTCGAACGCGCTCTGGAGCAGGTCTTCGTGCTCTTGGGCATGCACGGTGGGGCTGCCCGTGGCGGGGCTCGCGCTCTCGGCCCGTGAAGCGACCGTGAACTTCCGCTGACCCCACAGCTTGCGTGCCATCTTGCTGTACACGAAACCCCAAGCGCCCATGTTGCGTGGCTCTTCCTGCACCCAGCGCACCTCGTCCGCGTTCGGATAGCGAGCGAAGATCTCGTCCAACTGCTCGTCGGGGAACGGATAGAGCTGCTCGATGCGCACGATGGCAGCAGGAGCCTCACGTTTGTCGCGCTCCTCCATCACCGAGTAAGCGACCTTGCCGGTGCACAGAAGGATGCGTTTCACGTCGGCCGGGTTGCCAACCTTGAAGTCGTCGATCGTCTCGCTGAAGTGCCCCTTCTCGAACGCAGCCGCCGCGCTGCGAGCCACTGGAGCGCGCAGCAATGACTTCGGCGTCATGACGATCAAGGGCTTGCGAACCGACCGCAGCATCTGCCGGCGCAACAGATGGAAGTACTGCGCGGCGGTCGTTGGTTGAGCCACCTGGATGCTGTCCTCGGCCGCCAAGGTCAAGAAGCGCTCGAGACGCGCGCTCGAGTGTTCCGGCCCCTGGCCCTCGTATCCGTGGGGTAAAAGGAGGACGAGTCCGCTCCTCTGATCCCACTTGTCTTCGCCTGCGACGATGAACTGGTCGACGATGATCTGGCCACCGTTGATGAAGTCTCCGAACTGCGCTTCCCAACACACCAGAGCGTCACCGTTCGCCACCGAGTAGCCGTATTCGAATCCCAGCACCGCGAGCTCAGACAAAAGACTGTCGTGGGTGCGGAAGCGAGCTTGATCCTCACTGAGATGACTTAGCGGGAAGTACTCCTCGCCGGTGTTGCGGTCGATGAGCACGGAGTGGCGCTGGCTGAACGTTCCCCTGCGCGAGTCCTGGCCGGAGAGCCGGACCGTGAAACCTTCGAGCAGGAGAGAGCCGAACGCGAGGGCTTCTCCCCCCGCCCAATCAACCTGGTCTTTCTCCAGCATGTCGGCTCGCTTGGCCAACATCTTCTCGAGCTTCGCATTCGCTTCGAATCCCTGAGGGATCGTGGTCATGATCTCGTGGATGAGATCCAAGCGCTCACGCTCGACGCCGGTTTCCACCGGTGGCAGTACGCCCGTAGGCACGGGAGGCTTCGCTGCCCGGATGTCCTCGCCTTTGGTCGCGCCTTTCGTCTCTTCGAAGGCCTGCTGCATCTTGGAGCGGAAGTCCTCGAGTGCAGCTTCCGCTTCCTCGAGCGTCAGCTCGCCGCGGTTGAGGAGCTTCTCGGTGTAAAGCTTCCGAACGGATCTACGTTCCTCGATCTTCGAATACATCAGAGGTTGAGTGAACGCGGGCTCGTCGCCCTCGTTGTGCCCATGCCTCCGATAGCAGACGAGATCTATGACCACGTCTTTCTTGAATCGCTTCCGGTATTCGTATGCGAGCTTCATCACGCGCACGCACGCGTCCGGGTCGTCACCGTTCACGTGAAGGATCGGCGCTTGAACCATGCGGGCGATGTCGGTGGCGTAGGTCGAGGACCTACCCGACTTCGGTGCGGTCGTGAAGCCGATCTGGTTGTTGACCACGAGATGGATCGTGCCGCCGGTCCGATAACCGCGCAGCTGCGAGAGGTTGAACGTCTCGGCCACTATTCCCTGGCCCGCGAACGCAGCATCACCGTGAAGGAGGACGGGAAGTACCTGGTCTTGGGCTCCCTCGCCGAGAAGGTCTTGTTTCGCACGGGCCATCCCCTCGACCACAGGATCTACCGCCTCTAGGTGAGAGGGATTGGACGCAAGCACGAGGGCCATCTCGTTACCGGCACGCGATGTGAACCGGCCGGTCATGCCAAGGTGGTACTTGACGTCTCCAGATCCTTGGACGCTGTCCGGGTCGATGTCGCCTTCGAATTCTTTGAAGATCTCGCGCAATGGTTTTCCCACGGTGTTCGCCAGGACGTTCAGGCGACCCCGGTGCGACATACCCATGACGGCTTCGATCATGTGATCGTCGGCAGCCGCTTCGAGCAATGCGTCGAGCATCGGGATGACGCTCTCGGCACCTTCGAGGGAGAAGCGTTTGTGACCCGTGTACTTGGCGTGCAGGAATCGCTCGAACGACTCTGCCGCGTTCAATCGATCGAGGATGTGGAGCTTCTCTTCCCTCTCGAGGTCCTCCTGCTGCCCCTCGAAACGATTCTGTATCCAGTGCTTCTGATCAGGATCCGAGATGTGCATGAAGTCGACGCCGACCGTCTTGCAATATGCGTCGCGCAGGATGTCGATGACCTTCCGGAGGGACATCTTGCGGGGGCCGGGCAATCCGTCGGTCAGAAACTCGCGGTCGAGGTCCCACACCGTCAGGCCGTTAAAGGAAAGGTCGAGCTCGGGATGCGAGAGGACCTCCCAACCGATCGGGTTCAGGTCCGCGAGGAGATGCCCCCGCACCCGGTACATGTTGATCAACCGGATCACCCGGGACTGCTTCTCGAGCTCCGAATCCGTGCCTTCTAGAGCGGCAGAGTCACGACTCCATCGCACTGGCTCGTAAGGGATCATCAGCGAGGCGAAGATCTCGTCGTAGAAACGCTCCGCGCCGAGCAGCAGATCGTGCACGTAGGCGAGGAACTCACCCGATTCCGCACCCTGGATGACTCGGTGGTCGTAGGTGGAAGTGATGCTGATGACCTTGCTCACACCAAGCTGCGCCAGAGCTCGGGGATCGGAAGCTTCGTACTCGCTCGGATAGGCGATCGCACCGACACCGACGATCAGACCCTGGTTCGGCATCAGTCTGGGTACCGACAACCTGGTGCCGACCGTTCCGGGGTTCGTGAGGGTGATGGTGGTGCCGGCGAAGTCATCAGGTGCGAGCTTGTTGGACCGGATCTTGCGGATCGTTTCCTCGTACGCGGTCCAGAAGCCGGCGAAGTCGAGCGAGTTGGCCTCCTTGATGTTCGGCACGTACAGAACGCGCTCGCCTTCGGACTTCTCGATGTCGACCGCGAGACCGAAATTGACCGACTTGTGTTGCACGATGTGGGGAACGCCATCCACTTCCGTGTAACTGGCCTTCATCGCGGGCCGCGCCTCGAGAGCCTTGAGGATCGCCCACCCGATCAGGTGGGTGAACGAGATCTTGCCGCCGCGATCGGCCAGGTAACGGTTGACGATCCTGCGGTTCTCCTCGAGGAGTTTCGCTGGGACCGTGCGGACCGAGGTCGCTGTGGGGATCCCCAGGGACGCCTCCATGTTCTCGGCGATCCGAGCTGCGACCCCTTTAAGTGGCGTGGCGTCCTCGGGTTCGATCGAAGTCGTCTGCGACGGGGGCTTCTCCGTGGCTTCAGGGGGAGGAGGAGGGGCCGAAGAACGAGCTTTACCCCCGACGGGGCTGTAGCCCTCGAAGAATTCCTGCCATGACTCGGAAACCGCCTTGGGGTTCTCCTGGTAGCGGCGGTACATGTCGTCCACGAGCCACTGGTTCGGTCCGAACGCCTCCTGTTCGATCTCTTCCATATCTAAAGGGTAGCCCGGCGCATGCCTTGTACCCACTTGACGCACACCGCAACAGGAGTAGAACGGACGGGAGTCCCTAGGAAGGGAGAACAGATGTTCATACAAGTAGTGCAAGGAAAGGCCAAAGACCCAGCAGGTCTGAAGAAGCAGTGGGAGCGATGGGAACAAGACGTCAAGCCAGAATCGACCGGCTTCCTTGGTTCGACGGGTGGCGTGACACCCGACGGTGAGTTCATCGCACTTGCGCGCTTCGAGAGCCAAGAAGCAGCCCAAACCAACAGCGGTAGCCCCGCTCAGAGCAAGTGGTGGGAAGAGACCTCCCAGTACCTCGACAGCCCGATGTTCCACGACTGCAACATGGTCAGCCTCTCGAACGGTGGGGGGTCCGACGAAGCAGGGTTCGTTCAGGTCATGCAGGGCAAGACGACCGACATTGCCAAGGCGCAAGAGCTAGACGCCGGGATGGAAGGCCGCATGAAGGAACTGCGTCCTGATGTTCTTGGGTCGGTCACCGCAGGTCACGAGAACGGCCGCTACACCACCGCCGTCTACTTCCGCTCCGAATCAGAGGCGCGCGCTAAAGAGAAAGAGATGCAGGGCTCTGAAGAGTTCAAGAAGACGATGGCCGAATGGGCTGCGATATCCGATGGCGAGCCCAAGTTCTTCGACCTGACGGACCCCTGGTACCACTAGTGAGCAAGCAACTCGAGATGTACCTCCGCTCCGTCGACGAATTCGACGCGCGCGTTCAGGAGATGGACGACAGCCACCTATCGAATGCAACGCCGTGCACCGAATGGGACGTACGGGCCCTCATGAACCACCTCGTCTATGAAGACAAGTGGGCGGTTCCGCTGTTGGAGGGCAAGACGATCGCAGATGTTGGCGACGCCTTGGAAGGCGATCTGGTCGGAGACGACCCTCAGCTGGCGTGGAAACAAGCCGCGCAGGACGCTAAGGCAGCAGCCGAAGCGCCCGGTGCGATGGAGAAGACCGTGCACCTTTCGTTCGGTGACTTCTCCGCAGGTGACTACCTCGATCAGCTGACGGCCGATCACGTCGTTCATGCGTGGGACCTCGCGCGAGGGATCGGTGGAAACGAGCAGCTCGATCCCGAGCTCGTCGACTACGTCTACGCGTGGGCGGTGCCGCTGGAGGACATGCTCAAAGGATCCGGCGCGTACGGCGAGAAGATGGAAGCTCCGGAGGGGGCAGATGCCCAGACCAAGCTCCTAGCGGTCTACGGAAGACGGGCATAACCCGCCCCAGTCCCGCGTTAGCTTGAGAAGGCCCCCGATCCACGGGGGCCTTCTTCTCGTTTGGAGACCTATGAGCAAGACGGATGTGGACGCACGCCCTCGGCTGGTGACAGGACCGTTCCTGTTGGTGATGCTGTCCAACTTCGCGTACTTCCTGGCCGTTGGAGCAACCTTGCCAACGGTCCCCCGATTCGTAGAGGGTCCGCTCGGAGGTGGGAGTGTCGCCGTCGGTCTAACGATCGGGATGTTCTCCCTTGCAGCCGTTCTCTTGCGACCTTTCACCGGCCGCGTCGGCGATCGCAGAGGTCGGCGTGTGTTGATCATCGTGGGAGCCGCCCTGGTCGCTGCGTCTCTGCTCGGCTACATGGTGACCAATGCCCTGTGGACGCTGATGGTTTTGCGTCTGTTGTCGGGGGCCGGCGAGGCAATGTTCTACGTGGGAACGGCGAGCGCGATCAATGACCTGGCACCCGACGAACGCCGGGGAGAAGCGTTGAGCTACTTCTCCCTGTCACTGTTCGCAGGGATCGGGCTTGGTCCCATCCTCGGCGAAACGATCCTGGAGGCATCTAGCTTCGACATCACATGGTTGGTCGCAGCTGCTTGTGCCGGTGCGGCGGCTCTGGTCGGTGCGTTCATCCCCGAAACCCGTCCAACGGAGACCGAAGGATCGTCTGGGAAGTTGCTCTCCGGATCCGCGGTCCTCCCGGGAACCGTGATGGCCGCAAGCATCTGGGGCCTCGCCATGTTCACAACCTTCGTCCCTCTGTATGCCTTGCGGATCGGACTGAGTGGATCGCGTTTCTTGTTCGCCCTGCATTCCGTGGTCGTGTTCAGCATCCGCCTGTTCGGCGCCAGGCTCCCCGACCGACTCGGCGCGCCCACCGCCGCGCGGGGTGCCCTCGCGTGCTCGGTTGTTGGGTTCATCATCATGGGAGCGGTGGACACTTCTACGGGGCTAGTGATCGGAACCATCGTGTGGTCGCTGGGGCACTCGCTTGCGTTCCCGGCGCTCATGTCCATGGCGGTCAAAGGAGCACCCGCGTCAGAGCGAGGTGCCGTCGTCGGTACGTTCACAGCATTCTTCGATCTCGCCTTCGGCCTGGGCGCGATGGCGGCGGGCGGGATCGTTCATGTAACCGGTTACTCGGGTGGCTTCTATACGGCGTCCATCGCTGCGGGAGCCGGATTGCTCTTGCTCCAGTTCCGTAAACGGAGGAAAGCTCGAGGGTTCGCGACCTCGGCTGCTACCCTTTAACAGCCTCATGGCGGCCGTAGCTCAGCCTGGTAGAGCACCCGGTTGTGGTCCGGGATGTCGCGGGTTCAAGTCCCGTCGGTCGCCCTAAGAGAGATGTGACGCAGCAGATCTAAGGCCCGCAGTGCAGCGTGCCCCCTACGGTTCCAGGATTCCCTTCGTTCTTGCAGTCGTTGCCCTTACGTTTCTTGGGGTCGAGGGCAGCGGAGGGATCCAAGGGCCTTTGATCGGCGGGCATCGCCGGATCCTCCCTAACCGTCACCGGCCCGGACGCGCTCCCGGTGGACG
>JAXDJQ010000244.1:0-4530 GCA_034667565.1 Actinomycetota bacterium | reverse complement strand
CCTGTGAACAGGTGCAGCTGGATGTTCTTTCCCATCGCGCCCATCAACTCGTAGGGGCTGTTGTAATGAGATGAGATCCCCTTGTGCACCTGAAGGGCTAACGGGATCGTCGCCAGGCCGAGCAGTGTCCAGACCGGCATGATGCCGCTCACCGCACCCACCACGATCAATAGGTAGGTCGCCGCAACGGAAAGCACATAACCCGTAACGATCGCCGACTGAGGGAGGCGGACGACGATAGTTCGCTTGCCCGCCCGCTCGTCGGCGGGCCGATCGGGGATCTGGTTGACATAGAGGACCAACATGATCAGTAGGGCGACCGGGAGAGAGGCGTAGAAGGCGTCGAACGACAGACGCTCGGCGATCACGTAGTACGTGCCCAAGACCATGATGGGGCCGAACCCCAGGGCAACGCAGATCTCTCCAAGACCCCTATGCACCAGGCGGAACGGTGGGGCCGTGTAGAAATAAGAGAGGAATAGGCCCGCGGCACCGATCCACAGCAATTGGGGTCCCGCCAGGACCGTCAGGTAGATCCCGATGGCTATCCCGATGGCGTAGCAAACGAGTGACGTCTGCTTCATCGCCTTCAGCGAGACGAGGCCGTACTGGATGACGCGAGAGCCTCCACTGAACATGGTCGGGTTCACGTTCGCTTCGTCGGCACCGCTGGTTGCATCGGCGACATCGTTGGCAACGTTCAGTCCGAGGTGGATGGCCGACCCTCCGAGAAGAGCGAGCAACATTCGCCACCAGGCGGAATGTCCATCGAAACGAGCAACCATCGCACCGAGAAGGACGGGAACGAAGGTCGCGGTAAGGAAGGGAACGCGAGTTGCCAGGAAGAAAACCCAGCCAAGGGGCAGCGTCGGCTTGATCGTCTCGCCGCGCTCCTCTCCGACCTTGCGCATGTATTCGTGTGCGGCCGGGACGCTGCGCTCGCAGAGCTCGAAGAACGACATCCGTTCTTCGTCCCATCCATGCGTACGAGAAGGAGTTACCTCGAGCGTGCCGTTGGCCGCGGCGACGGTTCCCCAGATGCTCACGTAACGGCGCTGGTCGTAGCCAACCCCGGGGTAAGGGCGGATGTGGCTGAAGGTGACGTTCACTTCACTGCCAGCAGTAGGAGATTCAGGGATCGCCGGAGCATCCAGAACGATGACGCCGCGATCTGGATCGGTTCTGAAATTAGCGGCGACGTTGACTGGGTGGCCGGTGCTGTCTGCATACGCGATAACCGCATGCGTGTAGTCCTTGACGTCCTCCAGAAGCGCGTCGTCTCTAACCGTCGAGCGCGCCATCAGGCTGCCGTCCCAAGCTCGAAGACCTCGGGGGTCTGGTTCGTCTCACCGCTCGTCCACAAGAACGCACGCGTTGGCACGATCTCGATGATCGAGCGTTCCCAGAACAGTGGCATCGCGAACCGCTTCTTGATCAGATCTTTGATGATCGGTTCCTTGTCGGTCCACAGCGGCATCACGCTTTCCCACCCGGAATGGAAATCGTCTTCAACCACCCGAGCCATCCCTTGGATCGTCGCTCTCTGGAAGGGATCGATCCCTGCGGCCGCGATCGGGTCCGTGATCGTCACTGAGACGCGGGGGTCTTCCTTGATGTGCTCGAGCTTCTTCGAGAACAGCACGCTCGAAGTCATGTAGATCTTCTCCCCGTCATATAGCGGGATCAACGGGTACGTCACCGGACGCTTCTTCGAGTCCAGCACGGTCAGCTCGGCCACGAGGGCCGCATTCAACAACGCTTCGATCGGTTCTGGGAGTTTGGTCATAAACCGAATATAGGCACTGTTGCGGGCATCTCGCGCTGGTCGTGCGACCACCTCGATTGAACGGCTGCTCAATCCCATATCCCGCCCGGATGCGAAAGAATCATTGGGTGATCTTCTCGAAGGACTTCTCGGTGACGACCTCAGGTCGCTTCGACCTGGTCGATGTCACCGAAGACGTCCGGTCCGTGATCTCCGCCTCGGGGGTGGTCAACGGGAGCGTCCTAGTCTTCTGCCCCCACACGACGTGCTCGATCCTCATAGGCACGCCCACCACAGAGCTAGTGGACTCCCTGAACACGGCTATGGATCGACTGGCACCGCCGGATGCCTATTACGCCCACGACGACCTCTCGATCCGGACCGAGAATCTCGTCGAGGACGAGCCGGCTAATGCCCCCGCGCACCTGATGAATGCCGTGATGGGCAAGGTCTCGGAGAGCTTGCCGGTGGCAGGCGGAGAACTATCCCTCGGCGACGGCCAACAGGTCCTATTCGTAGAGCTGGATTCCTCGCGACCACGCCGCTACATCATCCAGGTCACCGGAGAGTGAACTCCCCGTCGTGGCTGGTCGACGACCTGGTCCGCGTCGAGGAACTGCTGATGTCGACCGCGAGCGCATCCATATATCCGCTCGTGCAGGAGGCGTCGACGCATCTGATCAAGGCGGGGGGCAAGCGACTCCGGCCAGCCCTTGTCCTCGTTACGTCACGAGCCGGTGACGTGGGGCGCACCGAGACCGATCTCGCAGCCGCTGCGGTCGAGCTTCTGCATATCGCCAGCCTGTACCACGACGACGTGATCGACGAGACTCAGGTTCGACGCGGCGCACCGAGCGTGCATTCGAAGTGGGGTAACGAGGTAGCGATCCTGTCGGGCGACTTCCTGTTCGCTTCGGGATCGCTGCTGGGAGCTCAAGCAGGTGGTGAGGTGCCCCGCATCCTGGCGCGTGCGCTGGCCGACGTCTGCGAAGGTCAGATCGCAGAGAACGAGCGCGTCGGTGACCCGGAACGCACCGCGACGCAGTACGTCGAGACGATCAAGCGGAAGACGGCCGCGTTGTTCCGTGCTTCGTGCGAGCTTGGAGCGGCAACCTCCGGAGCAGACCCGACGCTGAACGAACGACTGGCCGACTACGGTGAGAACCTAGGGCTTGCGTTCCAGATGGTCGACGACCTCCTCGACTTCGTCGGGGACCCCAAGGTGACCGGCAAGACGTTGGGAACCGATCTCAAAGAAGGCGTCTTCACGCTTCCTGTGCTGATCGCGTCCCAACGTGACCCCGCGATCGCCGCCCAGCTTCAACCTGGGAAACGAGAGCTGGGAGTCCTACTCCCGATGTTGGAGTCGACCGGAGCCCTCGAAGCAACCTACGAGCAGGCCCAGCACTACGTGGACCTCGCACTCGATGCTTTGTCGCAACTACCCGACTCGGAATGGCGTTCGGTTCTGGTGACGATCTCCGAAGGAGTGCTTGCGCAGGTCAACCTCGCCGCTGCCTAGCTGACGAGCTTGGGGCCTCCCGGCCTCTTTCCCGTTCCCACCCGCTTCACGACCATGTCGACGAGATGTTCGACATAAGCCTGCTCGTCCGCGGGAAAGATGTGCTTGCCACCCAGGATCTCTTGTTCAACGAAGAACGCCAGCAGCGAGTTGAAGAAGATGCGGGCAGTCACCTGCGGGTCGACCTGGCCTCGCGCCTTCTCGTTCATACGCGATTCCATGATCGATGCAAGGGCGGTGATCGATTCCTTCATCGCATCGGCGAAGAACGCCTCTCGCTCTTCGGGGAAGACCTGGACCTCCTGCAGAAGGAGTCTCGTTAGATCCTGATTGCGGCCGAGCACGTCGTAGAAGCCGCGTGCGAGCACGATCAAGAGATCACGGAGATCGAGCCACTCACCGAGATCCGGCAGGGAACGCAGGAGGGGAAGGAACGAGTGCTCTTCGATGATCGCCCGGAACAGATCGCGCTTCGAGGCGAAGTAGTGGTAGATCAGCCCCTCGGTGATGTCGGCCGACCGAGCGATGTCGCGCATCGAGGTGCCGTGGAAGCCCTTCTCGGCGAACAGTTTGAGGCTCGCCTGAAGGATGTCCTCTCGCCGGTCCCGCTTGGCCGAGATCGGTTCGCGCTTGCTCATGCTCTAAGTGTGGCAGAGCTGGCCCGCAGCTCTTCTAGGACCGAGTCGGGGACGATCACGTTGTGCTTGCCGCCGGGGAGGCCCCGGTCGGGGCGCATGTCGCCGTGATAGTCGCTGCCCCCGGACACGATGAGGTTCTTGGCTCGACCTAGGGCGCGGAATGGCTCCTGCTGGTCTTCAGGCATGTCGCCGTGGTAGCCCTCGATGCCCTTGAGACCCGCGGCCACGAGCTCGTCCACGAAACCTTCGAGCTCCTGGATGTCGAGGTTCATCGTGAACGGGTGAGCGAGGACCGGAACGGTTCCTGCCCTGACCATCAGAGCGACGGCCTCGGCGGGCTTGAGGAGCTTGCGTGAGACGTATCCCTTGGCGCCCTTAGCAAGGTACTCATCGAACGCGGTCTGGTAATCGGGAACCGCAGCATGACGCACGAGCACCGCGGCGAAGTGCGGCCGCCCGATCTGGGAGCCCGGCCCCCCCGCCTCGTTCTCGACCTCTTCGAATGTGATGTCGATACCGAGCTCGTTGAGGCGTTCGACGATCAAGACGTTGCGGTTGGCGCGGTGGTGCCGAAGCTCGGCGAGCTCGTCGGTAAGAGGATTGTC
>JAXDJQ010000243.1:0-4799 GCA_034667565.1 Actinomycetota bacterium | reverse complement strand
ACGAGCTGTGCGTGCAGGGCGGTGAGGTACTCCTCGTACGCCCTGCACAGGTCGCCCGGGTCGCTGCTCAATTCCTTCGGAACCGCTGGCTTTCCCATGGGTCAATGCCACTACAGATCGAGCTCGGAGCAAATCCGAACAATTACCTACCCCGGCCACCCTAGGATTCGGATCCCTACGTGATAAAGGCAAGGAGCTCCCGATAAGCAACCCTGAACGGTCGCGCGACCGCTTCCTGGCGGCCTGCCGAGGCGAAGAGACCGCGGGCGTGCCTGTGTGGTTCATGCGGCAGGCGGGTCGAAGCCTGCCTGAGTACCGGGCCCTGCGCGAGAAGTATTCGATGCTCGAGATGTGCACGACGCCCGAGCTTGCCGTTCAGGCGACGATGCAACCCGTGGATCGCCTCGGCGTAGACGCGGCCATCCTCTTCTCGGACATCGTCGTTCCGCTGCTGGCGATGGGAGTGGATCTCGACATCACTCCCGGTATTGGCCCGGTCATCGCCGATCCGATCCGAACCGTCGACATGGTGGACGCGCTGCAACCGCTGGACCCGGATGCCGGTGTGCCCTTCGTCCTGGACGCGATCCGAATCCTCGTTGGGGAGCTCCAGGTTCCACTGATCGGCTTCGCAGGCGCGCCGTTCACACTTGCCAGCTATCTGATCGAGGGAGGACCATCGCGCACGTTCGCGCGAACGAAGAGCCTGATGTTCGGCGAACCCGAAACGTGGAACAAGCTGATGGACCGCCTTTCGGAATCGATCCTCGCCTACCTTCGTGCGCAGGTGGGTGCAGGGGCTCAAGCGATCCAGGTGTTCGACAGTTGGGTTGGTGCGCTGGCCCCCGCGGAATACCTGACCTACGTCGCGCCATCGGTTGAACGGATCTTCAGTGGGCTCGAGGATCTTGCGGTCCCACGGATCCACTTCGGGGTGGGAACAGGTGAGCTCCTCGGCCTGATGGGTTCGGTGGGCGCTGACGTGGTGGGTGTCGACTGGCGCATCCCTCTGACTGTTGCCCGTGAGAGGGTCGGAGCCAACTACGCCTTGCAAGGCAATCTGGATCCTGCGATCTGTCTCGCCCCTTGGCACGTGATCGAAGAGCATGCGTCCGAGGTTCTGAGGGAGGGAGGCGGAAGGGGCCACATCTTCAACCTGGGCCACGGAGTCCTCCCCGAAACCGACCCGGACGTCCTTGCGCGGCTTGTAGCACTCGTCCACGAGTTCCGATCTTGAAACGTGGTGCGCTCGTCATGGCGTACGGAACGCCGGCAACGATCGACGATGTTGAGACCTATTACACCGACATCCGGGGCGGTCGGCCGCCCTCGCAAGAGTTGTTGGATGAGCTGACGCAGCGTTACCGAGCGATCGGAGGTCGATCGCCACTCCTGGAGATCACCCGCTCCCAGGCAGCCGGTATCCAGGAGCGGGTCGAAGGGCTGAGCAGTTACGTGGGTCAGAAACACGCGGCTCCCTTCATCAGCGAGGCCGTCGCACGCATGCGTGATGACGGCATCGAAGAGGCGGTTGGTCTCGTACTCGCGCCGCACTATTCCGCTATGAGTGTCGGTGACTACGAACGTCGAGCCCGCTCAGCCGCCGAGGAGCACGGATGGAACGGCACCTTCACGATGATCGACAGCTGGCATCTCGAGGAGAGATTCGTGGCGCTGCTTGCGTCGAGGGTCGCCGATGCCCTCGGTCGTCTATCCGAACGAGCGAGACAAGAAGCCGTCGTTGTCTTCACCGCGCACAGTCTTCCGACCAGCATCCTCGAACACGGCGATCCGTACCCAGAACAACTACAGCAGACGGCCGATGCGGTCGCCGCGCGAGCGGGTCTGGAGCGCTGGCAGATCGGCTGGCAGAGTGCCGGACGTACCACCGTGCCCTGGATAGGGCCCGACCTTCTGGACATCCTGGTCGAACTGGCTGCGAAAGGGGTACCTGGGGTCGCCGTGTGCCCGTGCGGATTCGTTGCCGATCACCTCGAGGTCCTTTACGACGTCGATATAGAAGCCAAAGCCCTAGCCTTCGATCTCGAGATCGAGATGGAACGAACAGAGTCCCCGAACGACGATCCTCGATTCCTCGAGATGCTCGCCGGAGTGGTGGTCCGGGCCTTCGAGCGATGAGGGTCTGCGTCGTAGGTGCCGGCATCGCTGGCCTTGTCGCGGCCTATCGACTGGAACAGCAAGGTCATGAGGTAACGCTCCTAGAAGCATCGGAACGCGCCGGAGGCAAGATCCGTGCAGGTCGGCTCGATGGGATCGAGATAGAGGACGGACCAGACGCATTCCTCATTCGAGACGAGGCCCCCCTGCGTTTGCTCGATGACCTTGGCCTCAACACGACGAAAAGTCCGGCTGTTTTCGGCGCGTATCTGTGGCATTCAAACGCGCTGCGAAAGCTCCCCCCGGGCTCGCCTTACGGGATCCCTAGTGATCCTTGGGCAGCACGCCGCGAGGGCCTTCTGTCCACCTTCGGTGCGGCGCGCGCGTGGGCCGAGCGGTTCAACGCTGCCGCGCTCTCGGGTCCCGACGTTTCCATCGGTCGATTCGTCCGCGATCGATTCGGCGACGAGGTCGTATCGAACCTGGTCGATCCACTCCTAGCCGGAGTGCGTGGCGGCTCAACGGATGAGATCTCGCTTGCAGCCGCAGCCAGAGATATCGACTCCCTAGCTCGTTCCAACAAGAGCTTGCTCAAGGCTTTGCGAGGGAATGCGCCCCAAGCGCCTCGGTTCGTAGCTCCCGAAGGCGGGGTCTCTCGCTTAACAGAAGCCCTCGTTGCTCGTATCTCCGACCTGCGGTTGTCATCCGCCGTTGAGCACATCCAAGAGGGCGTCACGGTGTCAACGGGTTCAACCCAAGAGACCTTTGATGCGGTTGCCCTTGCATGCCCGCCTTCGGCTGCCGCACCCATCGTTCCGGATGAAGACGTGGCCGCAGGTCTCCGCAAGATCGAACATGCCTCTCTCGCCGTGATCACGTTGGTATATCCGGCCGGTGCCTATCGCGTGCCAGCGGGGGGCAGCGGCTTCCTGGTCCCGACGCACGCTGGCCTCGCTATCTCGGGATGCACGTGGTACTCGACGAAGTGGCCCGATCCGCGCAACGGAGGCCGCATGATCGCCCGGTGCGTTATCGGACGGTCGGGCATGGATCCGAACCTCGCTCGTTCGGATGGCGATATAGCGGCGGTCGTGCACCGGGATCTGCAAACGACGATGAAGGTCTCCGTGCCGCCCCTCGCTCACCGCGTCGTGCGATGGGACGAAGCGATCCCGCAATACCGCGTCGGCCATCTCGACAGGCTGCGAGAGATAGAGGTTCGCCTTCAACGCGTAGGCCCGATATTCCTGATCGGAGCTGGATATCGCGGCTCGGGGATCCCCGACTGCATCGCACAAGCAGAAAGGGCTGCGGAAATCATCGGGAGTCTCGAGCCTAGCCCGCGGCGATAGGCTGGACCCATGACCAACGAAACGGTATTCGCCTCTTATCCCGTCTACCGCGCCACTCCGGAGCTTGCCGACGTCGACCGTGACGTTGCAACGAAGGAGGTCGAGGCTCTATTCGAGGAATTCGGCGACCGCATCCAGACCCGAGGGGTGTATTCGACGACCGGGTTCATCGCGGATTCCGACATCATGTTCTGGCTGATCGCGAACAGTGCCGACGACATCCAAGACCTGCAGGTGGCGCTCCGTCGCACCCAAGTGGGACGGGCGCTCGAGCAGACCCATGCGTTCATCGGTCTGGTCCGGCCCGCCGAATTCGCACCCGATCATCAACCTGCCTTCGTTCAGGGCCGACCGGCCCGGAAGTACGTATCCGTCTACCCCTTCGTTCGAACCCCTCAGTGGTATCTCCTGGATGCCGAAGAGAGGGCCACCCACCTGAGATCCCACGGCGTGCTGGGCCGCGAGTTCCCCGATGTCGAACCGAACACAACCAGCGCCTTCGGCCTCGGTGACTACGAATGGATCCTTGCGTTCGAGGCTGACTCACTCGGCCGGCTGGTCGAGCTGATCCGGCATCTACGAGGCAACGAATCTCGCCTCTACGTGAAAGAAGAGATCCCCTTCATCACCGGGATCAGGAAGCCACTGCCCGAGGCGATCGCCGACCTCGCCTTCTAGCTCCATCGGAGTGCCTCTAGACCCTTGATAGCTCTACCTACTATTGTTGTAGTAGGTCATCTTCCAGCCGAAACGAGGTAGCCCCGGGTGCGAGCGAGAGCGAGGTGGATCGATCCGGCCTGGCTGAAAGCTCCCCTCCTGTACCTGCGCTTCCCCTCGATCCTGTTCGCTTTGATCGCCGCCACGACCATCCTCGGCGCTACGACCGCAGCTGCGCCCCTGATGCTGTCGTCGGCCGGGAACGCCGCGATCCAACAAGAGGTGGATCAGCTCGGCGAGGATCAGGTGGGACTCACCTACAACGCGTTCGGATTCATCCAGCGTTCGACCTTTGGTCCCGCTAATCAACAGGTAAAGAGCGCGGGTGCAGCGATCCCGCGCCTGGCGGATCCGACATTGACGGTCGAGGGCTCGGCAACCCAGATAGAGAACCTGAACGGTGACGAGTCTTCGGTTCGCCTTCTATCCAGGACCGGTGCACTGAGCAATGTGAAGAAGCTAACCCCAGACAAGGGGATAGAAGGCGTTTGGATCTCGGACACGAACGCAGAGGAGCTCCGTGTCGGACCCGGCGACAAGATCACGATCGATCGCTTGGATGTCGAGAACACGATGACGATCGCGGGGGTCTATAGGAACCTTGGAGCAGAA
>JAXDJQ010000242.1:0-8742 GCA_034667565.1 Actinomycetota bacterium | reverse complement strand
GAGTCGATGGTCTCGTTGGTTGCGCCGTCATCCTTGTAGTAGCCCTTCATCACGTTGCCCCCGCGGACGAGGATCTCGCCATCTTCGGCGAGCTTGCACTCAAGACCGGGAAGGGGCTGGCCAACGGTTCCGATCTGGATCGAGTCGGCAGGGTTCCACGACGTGGGTCCGTTGTCCTCGGATTGACCGTAGCCCTCCGAGATCTTGACTCCGATCGAGTGGAAGAACCAGATCAGGTCCGGGTTCAAGGGGGCCGCAGCCGACAGGGGCAACTCGCATTGGTCGAGGCCGAAGCGCTCGCGGATCTTGTGCAGCACCAGTTTGTCGAGAGCCGCGAACTGCACCTTCTTGCCCAAGGGGATCTTGGCGTCGGCCATCTTGCCGCCACGCTTCACTGCCTCTTGTTCGAGAACGGCGATCTCCTTGCCCAGGGTGATCGCCTTGCGTGCAAGAGCCTTCTTGCGCTCCTCCGACTTGTCCTTCGGCGGCTGAGCGGCCATCGCCTGGAACCCTGCGTAGAACTTCTCCCACACGCGGGGAACGCCGAAGAAGTACGTCGGCTTGCATGCGTTCAGGTCCACGAGCAAGGTGTCTATCGACTCCGCGAACCAGGTCTGCGTCCCGTAATAGATCATCAGCAGGTGACTGATCATGCGCTCCGCGATATGCGACAGAGGAAGGTACGAAAGCGCCCTGCCGTCCTCTGCGTTGCCGAGCGGCAGCTGCTGTTCGGAATGCGTCGCCGTCCACCAGATGTTCGCGTGAGTGAGCATCACGGCCTTCGGGGGCCCGGTCGTGCCTGAGGTGTAGACGAACGTCGCAAGGTCATCCGGCTTCACCTTTGCGGTGGCCTCGTCGTAGGCCGACTCCGCGACATCTGACCCCAGCGCGAGGAAGTCCTCGTACGTCATGACGAAATCTGCGTCCGCGTCACCTTGATAACCGCTGAATACGACGACCTTCTGCAGCTTCGGTACGTCCGAGCGGATCTTCAAGATCTTCTCGAGCTGATCGGTGGTATCGACGAAGGCGACCTTCGAGTCGGAGTGGTTGACGATGTAAGCGACCTGCTCGGGCGAGTTCGTCGCGTACACGGCAGCGGTTGCACCACCCAGCGCCATGGACGCAACATCGACGATGTGCCATTCCGGCCGGTTCCCGGACAGCAGGGCGATCTTGTCACCGTGCTGATAGCCGAGGGATAGCAGGCTCCGAGCCACTTTCTTTACGGTGTCGCCGTACCCGCGCCACGTGATGTCCTTCCACTGACCCGAGTCCTTGTAGCGCATCGCCACTTTGTCGGGATGATTCGCGACCCGCTCGTGGAAGCGCTGGATGATCGTGCTTGCAGCCATCTCTTCCCCCCTTGGGAAACCGGACTGGGATGTTCGCGTCGTTACGAGACGGCCAGTTTAGGGCTTAGCCGCCCCGACGGCCCGAGCGGCCTCGATCCGGTCGGCGATCGGAGGGTGGCTGTAGAAGAACCAAACGACCGGCGAAGGCGGATCGAGATCCGCGATGTTGGAGATCGCCAAGCGCCTGAATGCCGCAACCGCAGGTGCCGGATCGTCTATCGCCTCGAAAGCGATGTGGTCGGCTTGAGCCTCGAAGGCGCGCGAGACCGCATTCTGCGCGGGGAGGACCACCACCTCCGCAACGAGGGCGAACAGAAGCAGGACCGGGAGGACCCGAAGATCGGTGATGTCGTCAACCCGCGCCCATCGGAGGAGGCGACCGCTGCCGACCAGCCACGCGAGCACCCCGAAGCCTGCGAGCAGCCCCAACGCCGAGATCGCTAGACCCTTCACGACGTGGTTCTCGCGCTGATGACCAAGCTCATGCGCAACGACGAAGAGGGTCTGGTCGTCTGGGTTGCCTTCGAGGAGAGTGTCGTAAAGAACCACTTGCTTCGTCGCGCCGAGACCGGACACGTAAGCGTTCTCTGCGGTCGAACGTTTGCTGGCGTCCGCGACGAGTACCTCGTCCACCTTGACCCCTACGTCTTTCGCTATCGATTCGATCCGAGAAACAAGGGCGCTGTCGTCGAGCGGCGTGAAACGGTTGAAGAGAGGTGCGATGACGACCGGGAAAAGGAAGACCATGATCGCGGTCAGCGCGGTGAAAGCCCCTGCCCCCCATAACCACCACCACCGTGGTTGCCACCGAACCACGGCGAAGAATGCGCCGGCGGCTATCGCAGCGAAGACGATCGAAAGACCTATCCCCTTCGCTTGATCGACCATCCACCCCTGCAGGTCTTGGGTGGAGAGATGCCACGCCTGCTGGATCGCGTAACCCCTCACGAACCCAAGCGGCATCCCGATAACCGCGGTGATCACCGCGACGGCGCTCGCAACAGCAGCAGCGCGCAGCGGCCACGTAGGCACGCGCTCGAGGAAACGAACGAGGTCGTTCATCGGTTGCCCTCGCAACAACACCAACAACACACACGCGGTCAAGAACGAGAAGCCATATGCGAGGTACAGGGGGCCGCGGTACGCGCCGTGGCGAGCGATCTGGGCGTCCGTAAACGTGGAAGTAGCCGAACCCACGTCCGGGATGGGGGCGCGGACTTCGACCGGTGTGCGGGAAACAACTGCAACTATCGCTGCGGAACAACACGAAAGCACGAAGGAGATAGCAACCGCGCGGAGGAGGTTCACCCCCGAGTCAGGCTTTGGATCGGCGTTTGATCGGGGCGATCCAACCGAGCTCGTTGGCGAGCTTGTCTAGTCCGGTCAAGCGTCCCGTCTCGGGGTCGAACTCCCACCTAGCAACCTGCTCGCGATCGCGTTGGACGAACGTGAACGAGACGACCCACTTCTCCGAGCGTGGCTTCTTGATCGAATCCCACGCGGACTCGTACTCGGCTCCGTCGAGGCGCAGACCCTTGTCCTTGAGGTTCATCGCGACGGCGTCGCCGAGTGATACCCGCGACGAGCCAACGCGCGTCTTGGATAGATAGGCACGTCGAGCCCGGGTTGCGGTCCCTGCTCGTTCCCACACGATCGGGCCTTCCCAGCGCTCGACCCAGGCGGGGTCGACGCCCGCTCTCTTCGCGATCGCCGCGGCCGACCTCCCTTGACGGAGAAGGTTCTGTACCTCTGCGACCGTGAGGCTGCTTTCGACCCGCGCCGGTATGGGAGGCGGGAGTTCGAGCTGGTCCTTGGCGCGGGTGGCGGCCTTGCGTGTGTCGTGCGCCTCCTCGAGGGCACCAACGAGACCCTCGTCGATGGCCAGACGGAACGTTGGGGTGGCTCCGCCGGGGCGAGCCAGGAGCAACGATGTCCCCTCGGGATTCACGCCCACGGCGATCAGTTTGGTTATCGGTCTACGAGTCTTCTTCTTCTTCGCTGGCGCCACGTCATTAATGTATGGCTGAGGCCCTTGAGGAGTGGGATTTAGCCGGCCTCCGCAGCAGGAGCATCGGCGACGTCTCGCTCACGCGGTCGGAACTTCAGGACGGGGATCAGTCCAGCGCCACTCAATGCTTGCAGCGGCCCGTCGAGGTCTTCATCGATGTCCACGACCCCATCGGGTGGATGCAACAAGGCCGTGACGAGACAGTCGTCGCAGTGATCGGACTGATACATCTCGCAGTCGGTGCACTCGATACGCATGGTCGTCTCCTTCTCTCACGGGGCTTCGGTCCCTCGAGAGCCCAAGCTAGAGAGGTGGTGTGACAGAAATACTATCGAACATCTGTTCGTATAGCTAGCGGATCAGCCTCAGGAGCTGGTTGGAGGTCGCGATCGTGGCGCCCAGGCGGGCGGCCCTCCCCTGTAACTCCTTGTCGTTCGTGACGACGACGACGGGGTGCTTGGGCAGGCCCTCGAGCTTGGCGATCAGGTGATCGTCGGCTATCTCCTCGGGCCTCGAATATTCGACCTGGACCGGTCCTCGGGCCCGCCTGGAGGTTCCGGGGGCTATATCTGATCCATCGAAGATCACCGTGGCGGCAACCTTGTGCTTGCGGGCTACCTTTCCGACCTCCTGAAGCAGGCGCTGGCGCTGCGTCTCTAGGCCGAGGTCCCCGAAGCCCCCCTCGGCCTTGCTCACGTTGTAGCCATCGATCAACAGATGGAGATGGGGAACCGAGAGCCACTCGGTAAGGGTCTCGGGGGCATCGGCCAACCTCCCCTTCGGTACCGCTAGACGCTTCCGTCGCACCGGCTCCTGATCCACGACGGGCCTCGTCGGGGCCTTTTTCTTCCCTACCGGGGGCCCCGTCGGGACAGCTTGCGAGAGTTGCGCCCGTAACTCACGTATCTCGTCTTTCGCGCCATCCAACTGAGCTTCTGCTTTCTCGGCGCGTCGGCGAGCCTTGCGAAGCTCCCGTTCCATCTGCGCAAGTTCGGCTTGGGCCTCCTTCTCACGGCCGGTCATCTCCTGGCGCAAACCGGCGATGACATGCGTCATCTCCGCGACCCTGGCGCGCGATTCGTTCGCAGCAGCCTTTTGCACGGCGATCTCACCGGCTGCCTCTTCCTTCGCCTTGCGTGCGTCCTCCCGCGCCTTGCGCGCTCGCTCCTTCTCGCGGTCGATCGCAGCGGTGTCGTTCTTCGCGACACCTTTAGGGGGGTTCGGGTGGGGCATCTTCCCCGCGAGGGTCTCCGCCCATCCGTTCTCGCGCTGAGTGGCGATCGCCAGGATGTCGGCATCAGCTTTGGAGATCCCACTGGGCTTGTCGGCAAGCCAGTCGAGGATCATCGCTCGCTGTGCCTCATCCTCGAGAGCGCCCACGACATCGTTCCGGCGCGCCTGGAGCATCTTGAGATGTTTGCCCTGCAACGATCGCAAAGCGGGAGGGAGGTCAGTACGGCGCGCGTGCTGCATGTATGCAGCCATTCCTCTCACCAGAGCGTTAACGACGGGGTCGGGCAGGGCACCCATCAGACGACCCCGTTCGAGCGAAGCCCTTCCAGGTCGTCTGCAGACACGCCGACCGTGGCGAGTAACTCCGCGGTGTGCTCACCCATCCTCGGTGGTGGACGAACGGTCGTTGCTTCGGATCTTCCGCTTGCCAGCTTGATCGGGTTACCGACGTGCGTCCAAGGACCCGCCCCCGACACGTCTGCCTCGATGAACATCTCTCGATGGACGAGCTGCGGATCGTTCATCGCCTCCGCCAGGTCGTTAACTGGACCAACACAAACATCGAGACCGTTCAGTTGTTCCAACCATTCGGCGCGCGTCCTCGTCGCGAACAACTGTTCCAACTCGGCGATCACTTCGCCTCGTCTCTCACCCATCGCGAACGCATCGTCCACGAGGTCCTCTCTGCCGATCGCGACACAGAGCGCGGACCAGAACTGTGGCTCCAAGGCACCGATGGTCAACCATCCGTCGGCCGCCGGATAGATGCGATAGCAAGGATGGCCCCCGGACAGATGCATCTCCTCACGTTGAGGGACCTGCTTGGTCGCGACGAGATCGGCGGCATGGATCGAGAGCAACGACGCGGCGCCATCCATCATCGAGATGTCGCACATGTCGCCACGACCGGTGCGGGCCCGTGCCTGAAGAGCAGCCAGGATCGCTATGACCGCGGCCATGCCCCCACCGGCAAGGTCACCTATCTGAACTCCGGGGAGCACGGGACGTCGATCTTGCTCGCCGATGATGCTGAGGACACCTGCGTACCCGATGTAGTTCGCGTCGTGTCCCGCAACCTGTGCTCGTGGTCCATCCTGCCCGTAGCCGGAGATCGCGCAGTAGACGAGACGAGGGTTGACGACGGAGAGCTCCGAGTACCCAACACCAAGGCGGTCCATCACTCCCGGCCGGAACGATTCGATAACGACGTCGGCCTCTTCCGCTAACGCTTTGAAGAGCTCCCGGCCGCGCTCGGACTTGAGGTTGAGAGTGATCGAGCGCTTGTTGCGATTGAGCGCTATGTGAGCCGAGGAGAACTCGCCCACAATGGGAGGCGTCCATCTGATGTAGTCGCCCTTGCCGGGCTCTTCCACCTTGATCACGTCGGCTCCAAGATCGGCCATCAGCAACGTCGCGTAACCGCCAGGGAGGAGCCGGGTTAGATCGAGGATCCTTATCCCCTCGAGAGCCGGGGTGCTCAAGCTAGTCCCGAGAGACGTTGTCTACGGTTGGGACGTCGAGCGCTGATTCCTCGACGATCGCATCGCTGGATCCGCACCAGCGACACGTAATCTTCTCGATGTTGCGCTCGAGGATCTCTTCCTCTTCGATCGCATCCTCGCCCGCCAAGGAGAAGTGGTGGAAGGAGCGCACGCGCTTCGTCTCCTCGATGTCGAAGCGGGTCTTGTTCCCGCACGAATCGCAGCGGTAGCTCATTTAGGTGACGCGTTACAGCCGAGCGTGAACACGATCGTGTCGTCGGTGACCGTCCCGAACTCGCGGGCATCGTCGTAAAGACGCCTGGCTAGTTGTTCGACCGACAGCGACGAGGCGTGATGAGCTAGCGACTTCTCGACCCGCCACCGGCCGTAGAGCTTGGGACCGTTTCGGGCCTCGACCAGCCCGTCCGTGTATGCGACGAACACGTCGCCATCGCGGAGTTCGAACACGTCCTGTTCGTAGCTCTGATCTTCGAACGCACCGACGATGGATCCAGCGACCTCGATCGCTTCCACTGTTCTCGTTGCGTACCGATAGATCAATGGTGAGGGGTGACCTCCGAGACCCACGGTCATCTGGTTCGTCTCGAGATCCAGCACCGAGTACATGATGGTCATGAAGCGGTCCTCGGGGAAACTCTTGATCAGTGCATTGTTGAGATGGAACAAGGCCGATGATGGGGACGAGTTCCTGGTAGCGAACGCACGCAGCATGTATTTCGCCATGGCTGTTTGGGCCGCGGCCTCCGCGCCTTTGCCGGAAACATCACCAACTACGAGCGCCAAGCGTCCGTCGGGAAGGTCGAAGACGTCGAAGAAGTCCCCACCGATCTCCGCCTCTCCCCCGGCAGGTTCGTAAACAGCTCCGTGCGTGCATGACCCCATCGCGGGGAATTCCGTCGTGAGCAAGCCTTCCTGCAAACTCCTCGCCACGCGCTGCTGGCGCTCGAATCGTTGAGCATTCTCGATCGCCAATGCGCTCTGAGCGGCAAGAACGCTCAGAGCCTCTACGTCATCCGCGCCGAGCGGGAGGGCCCGCTCGAACAGGACCAGCACGGCTCCAAGAAGGGCCCCTTCCGAACCCGGGATCGGTGCGATCACTGCCGACATGGGACCCGGCGGGTTCTCGATGAGTTGGTCGACGTCGGTGATCGGAACCGCTTTGCCCCGAGCCAACCCGCTCCAGAGCTCATGGGTGACGTCGATGCGGGTAAGCCCTGCCACGGGCGTTTCGGCGTGACTAGCGGCTACCAGGGTCCTGCTGGAGGAATCGAGGAAATAGACCCACGCGGCGTCGCCCGCCAGCAGCTCTCGAGCGCCGGCAACCACTTCGGTCACGACTTCGTGGAGAGCTAGTTTCGATCCCACCCGCTCACCGAACGCACGAAGCGTCTGCAGCAGGTTGAACTGGCGTGCGTTGGCGAGGGCGACACCGACCTGTCGGGCGATACCGCGGGCCAAGGCCTCGTCCTTCGGCGTGAACCGGCGGGGTTCTTCGAAGAGGAGACCGATCCCACCGAACTCCTCACCCCAACGGATCAAGGGGAGGCCACAGTAAGCCCGCGCCGTTCTCAATTTGGCGTCGTTCATCGTGAGATGGCCATCGGTCACGGTGTCGCCGATGAGGAGCGGGGCCCTCTGCTTCAACGCCTGGCGCAGCAGCGGGAGTCCGTCGGGTACCTCGGCTAGCTCGTATAGCTGATCGAGCTGTTCCCCCTCGAATCCCACTTGACCGGTGATCGTGAAGCGCTGTTGCCCGGGGATCCACGTGGCCGAGAAGCACCGGTCCGCTCCCATGAGCTCGTTCACCATCCGCACGGCGAGATCGATCGTTTGCTCCAGCGATCGCACCTCGGCAAGAGCGCCCGACAGGCCCAGGAGGGCGTTAGCCAGCTCGGAGTCGGCCCTGAGGGATTCGACGATGCGCTCGAGCTCCTCGGTGCGGGCGCGCTCGACCTCAGAGACGTTAGAAACCATGACTCCAGTCTAGGGGGCCGCGCCGATAAGCCCGCCTTGGTAGTGGAAATATCGAACACCTGTTCGCTATCGTTCCCACATGCTTGCCCAAGGCAGCTTCGAGGATCTGGGGACCCCCCTGTCGCAGGTGACCTTCTGCGTGGTGGATCTCGAGACGACCGGCGGGTCCCCGACGGAGTCGGCGATCACCGAGGTCGGTGCGGTCAAGGTCTGTCGCGGCGAAGTGGTCGGAACTTTCCAGACCTTGGTCGATCCCGGTCAGCCGGTTCCTGCCTTCATCCGGCTGCTGACCGGTATCGACGACCTCCTGTTGGCCGAGGCCCCTCGGATCGAGTCGGTGCTCCCTTCTTTCCTGGAGTTCGCGAAAGACACGGTCTTGGTTGCACACAACGCGCGCTTCGACATCTCGTTCCTCAATCACGCCTTGATCTCCCGCGGCTACGACCGTTTGAGCAATCCCGTTGTTGACACCGCGGCGCTGGCCCGCAAGGTGCTCGCAGGCGAAGTGCGCAACAACCGCCTGGAGACCTTGGCCCGACACCTGCGATGTGCTCACCAACCATGTCACCGGGCGTTCGCGGACGTGCTCGCCACGATCGACGTGCTTCATCACTTGATCGAGCGCGTTGCCGGTTACGGCGTGGTGACATTAGAAGATCTGATGTCGTTG
>JAXDJQ010000241.1:0-9371 GCA_034667565.1 Actinomycetota bacterium | reverse complement strand
ACCGCGCCGGACCTGGCATCTGCGAAATGGACACACATGGGGCCGGTCAATGTCGGTGGGCGGGTCACGGACATCGCCGTCGACCCGACAACGGCCGACGTCGTTTACACGGCAACCGCCGGCGGGGGAGTTTGGAAGAGCACCGATGGAGGCGTCACGTTCCAGCGAGCCTGGCCGGACAACCTGTCGCAAGCGATGGGCGCCTTGGCCATCGGATCCGACGGCACCCTCTATGCGGGGACCGGCGAGGCCAACCCTGGTGGAGGTGGCATCACGTTCGGCGGCACCGGCATCTATCGCTCGACCGACGGCGGAGCCAAGTGGAGCAGGGTCGGCCTGCGTACTGCCGGCACGTTCGGACGGATCGTCGTCGATCCAACCGACCCCAAGCGGGTGTTCGCTGCGGCAGCAGGAAACCTGTTCGTCCCGGGAGGCGAGCGAGGTCTCTATCGCTCGACCGACGGGGGGACGACGTGGAAACGCGTCCTCGCGGGAGATAACGCAACGACGGGGGCGGTCGATGTCGCGATCGATCCTCAGGACCCGAAGAATCTCCTCGCGGCGATGTGGGATCACCAACGTCTGCGGACCCATCGCGTCTACGCGGGTCCAGGTTCGGGTGTCTACCGATCCACCGACGGAGGGACGACGTGGAAGCGGTTGACCGATGGCCCTGTGGCGGAGCCCGCCACCGAGACGGGACGCATAGGTCTCGCCTACGCGCCCTCCAACCCGAGTCGCGTGTACGCGATCGTCGCCAACAAGCTCGATGGTGTAGTCGTCGGACTGTTCCGATCGGACGACGGCGGAGCAACCTGGGAGAAGACCGCGGCTGACCCCGGTTCTTTGAGTCAAAGCACGTTCGGATGGTGGTTCGGGCGCGTGTGGGTCGACCCGGCGATACCCGAACGTCTCTTCGTGGCAGGTGTCGAAGTGATCGAGTCGCCGGACTCCGGCGACACCTTCATCACGCACACGCAGACATTGGTCGGCGTAGCCGGTGGTGTGTTCCAGGCAGGACCCGCGATCCATGCCGACCAACATGCGATGGCCTGGGACCCCACCACGCCCGGTCGCGTCTATCTCGGCAACGACGGCGGCATGTTCCGCTCCAACTCCAACGGACAGGTCGACACATGGGTCGCGGCCTTGAGCGAGGGGTGGACCCAGCACTACAGCGTCGACGTCTCGAGGCAGAACCCGAGCAGGATCGTGTCCGGGCTGCAAGACAACCTGTGCCAGAAGAACTATGCAGCAGGCGATACCGGCCGACCCGATACGTGGACCAAGTATGGGTTGTGCGGTGACGGACTCCAGACATTGATCAATCCTCGCGACGACAACATCGTGTACGGGTGCGCGCAGTACGGCGGCAACTGCTCGAAGACGGTCGATGGGGGCGGAGCGTTCACATTCCTCGGCGACACCTCGTCGCAACGCCGGGGCTGGTGGGTCCCGCTGCAGTTCCAACCCGGTGACCCGAGCGTCATGTTCTACGGGGGCAACATCTTGAATCGCTCGACGGACGGTGGCGAGACGTGGACGGCTATCAGTCCGGATCTTTCCACGAACCCGAAACAGCTCGACCCGAACCCCGGCTACCGGATCTACGGAACGATCACCACGGTCGCCGCCGCGAAGAAGTCCCCCGACACGATCTATGTCGGAACCGATGACGGCTTGTTATGGCGCACGGTCGACCAGGGGAAGCACTGGACGAAGATGCAGGATCCCGATCTCCCCGACGCGTGGGTCACAAGGGTGACGGTTCGACTCAAGGACCCCAAGATCGTTTACGCGACCTATTCGGGCTTCCGAAGTGGCGAGCGCGAGGCGCATGTCGTTCGAAGCACCGACGGGGGCAAGACCTGGTCGGACATCAGCGGCAACCTGCCTCCCGCACCCGTCAACGAGATCATCACGGTGGGTCGGAGGATCGTCGTCGGCACCGACTTCGGCGTGTTCACGTCGGGGCGCGCGGGAGGACGTTGGTTCAGCCTCGGAAACTCCCTACCGGTCGTTCCCGTCTTCGATCTCCGCTATCACCGGGCCTCGCGCACGATCACCGCGGCAACGTTCGGTCACGGCATCCAGAGGGTGGAACTGCCCGAAGGTTTCTGAGCTACGTCTGCTGATCCGGGTCGGGCTGCAGCAAGCCGAAGGCGACATTCTGAGGGTCGGCGATCATCGCGAGGCGGCCCACGCCGGCCATGTCCGTAGGCTCCATGAAGATCTGGCCCCCAGCGTCCTTCACCTTGTGCGCGATCCCGTCGACATCGTCGGTCTCGATGTAGAGGGCCCAAACGGGAGGCACACCTTCCATGGGCGGCGGCATCATTCCGGCGACGCCGTTCTCCGAGCCTTCTTGGCTGAACACCGTGTAGTCGGCGTTGCCCTCGAAACCTTCGCGACTCCACCCGAAGAGCTCCGAGTAGAAAGCGCCCGCCTTCTCGGGATCGGGCGTCATCAGCTCGGACCACACGACGGTGTCCTTCTCTTGTGTGATGTGAGGCCTGTCGACCTTCGCCTCCCACAACCCGAGGACGGCACCGGTCGGGTCGGCGATGACCGACATCCGGCCAACGTCCATGACGTCGAAGGCAGGCGCATGGATCGTCCCGCCCAGAGACTCTGCTTGTTTGGCAGATTGCTCCGCGTCGTCGACCGCGACATAGAGGTTCCAGTGGGGCGGGATCTTGCCGAGCTCATGCTCCATCTGCTGCATGCCGCCGGCGACCTGGCCCTCGCCTTTCGTGAACAAGACGTAGCTTCCTCCGCCCTCCATGGGTACCTCTTCGACCCCCCAACCGAACAGTTCCGGGTAGAGCTTCTTGGCAGCTTCGATGTCACTGGTAGCGAGTTCTGCCCAACAGAACTCCCCGGGACGATGTTTCTGATGGATAGGCATCTTTGCCTCCTTAGAACCGATAAAGACGTGGCGACCTTAGCAAAGAGGCCCCCGGTCTCCCGGGGGCCTCTCTTTCATCCTTGAAGCTTTGTCACTCGGCTGCTGAAGTCACGCCTTCGTCTTCGGTGTGAAGAGCAGCTTCCTCGGCAGGTGTCTCGTCGCCATCTCCGGCCAGGGCCGAAAGGTCGACCTCGTCGTCCGAACCGCCTCCGTTCGACGGAACCGCGGACAGACCGACCGTGCCGAGAAGCTCGCGTGCAGCCTCCTCGCCTTCGGTGTCCTCTCTCGGAGGAAGACCGAACATGGCCCGAGCTTCGTCGTCGCTCATCGCTCCTTCGCCGTGGGTGACGGCTCGGATCGAGCGGTAGCGGGTCATGCCCGTACCGGCCGGGATGAGCTTTCCGATGATGACGTTCTCCTTCAAGCCGAGCAGCGGGTCTGACTTGCCACGGATAGCCGCTTCGGTCAGAACCCGGGTCGTCTCTTGGAATGACGCCGCCGACAACCACGACTCCGTTGCAAGGGATGCCTTGGTGATACCCATGAGCATCGGACGAGCGGTCGCAGGCTCTCCGCCCCCACCAACGGTCTCCTCGTTCGCGTCCGCGAAGCTCTTCGCGTCGACGAGGTCACCGGGCAGGAAGTTCGAGTCGCCGGACTCCTGGATCTGGACCTTGCGCAGCATCTGACGAACGATCAGCTCTATGTGCTTGTCGTGGATCGGCACACCCTGGCTGCGGTAAACGGACTGCACCTCGTTGACCAGGTACTCCTGCACGTCACGTGCACCAAGTACCTCGAGGATCTCGTCCGGGTCTTTCGACCCCTCGGTCAGCGCTTCACCGGCCTCGACCGCGTCACCGTTGCGGACACGAAGTCGTGCACGACGCGGCACCTTGTAGGTGATCGCTTCCGAACCATCGTCCGGGATCAGCTCGAGGGAACGAGCTTTCTCGTCCTCGTGCACCTCCACACGACCGGAGACCTTTGCGATCTCGGCCTTGCCCTTGGGCGTACGGGCTTCGAACAACTCGACCACACGAGGCAGACCGTGCGTGATGTCCTCACCTGCAACACCACCGGTGTGGAACGTACGCATCGTCAGCTGGGTACCAGGCTCACCGATCGACTGGGCAGCGACGATACCGACGGCCTCACCCATCTCGACAAGAGCACCGGTTGCAGGCGAGACGCCGTAGCACTGCTGGCACACGCCGTACCGGGCATCGCAGGTCAAGGTGCTCCGAACGACAAGCTCCTTCACGCCAGCGTTGGCGATCTCGTTGGACATCTCGGCCGTTACCGCTGTTCCGGCAGGAACGAGAACCGAGCCGTCCTCCGCGATCGCGTCCTCGAGCAGGATCCGCGAGTGCAGCTTCTGCTTGAGGTGCGCACGCTCTTTCTGAACGTCGAGGCGGATCCCCCGATCCGTGCCACAGTCCTCGGCTCGCACGATGACTTCCTGTGCGACGTCGACTAGACGACGGGTCAGGTAACCGGAGTCGGCCGTACGGAGAGCCGTGTCGGCAAGACCCTTTCGGGCACCGTGCGTCGAGATGAAGTACTCGAGGACGGACAGACCTTCACGGAAGTTCGCGCGGATAGGCCTCGGGATGATGTCACCACGAGGGTTCGCAACGAGACCACGCATACCGGCCAGCTGACGGATCTGCTGAACGTTTCCACGTGCTCCGGAGTTCGCCATCATCCAGATCGGGTTCAGGTCGTCGAAGTTCTCGACCATGGCGTTCTTCACCTGGTCGGTAGCCTCGGTCCAGATCTCGATCAGCTCCTGGCTGCGCTCGTCCCCGGTCATGATCCCCTTGGAGTACTGGGACTCGACCTTGTCCGCGCGCTTCTGGTGCTCTTCGAGGATCTTCGGCTTGCTCGCCGGGGTGGTGACGTCCTGGAGTCCGACGGTCACACCCGACTTCGTGGCGAACTTGAAACCGCTGTCCTTAACCGCGTCCAGGATCTCGGACAAGGTCTTCTTGTCATAGGTCCGGGCGCAGCGGTCGATCAGAGCCGCAAGCTCCTTCTTCTTCACCGGTGTGTTCTGGAACGGGAAGTCCTCTGGGAAGGCCTCGTTGAAGATCACGCGTCCGGCCGACGTCTCTTGGAGACGCTTGGGGTTCGCGTCGAACTCTTCTTGAGTCTCGCCCTCGAAGGGCTTCAACCCGCGCACCTTGACCTTGGCGTGGATACCGACGACCTTCGCGTCGTAAGCGCTCAGCAGCTCGCTCGGCGACGAGAAGACCTTGCCCTCGCCGGGCTCACCATCGTGAGCGACCGTCAGGTAGAAGACGCCGATCACGATGTCCTGCGTCGGAGCAACGATCGGATCGCCGTGTGCGGGCGACAAGACGTTGTGCGCCGACAGCATGAGCAGTCGAGCCTCGGCCTGCGCCTCGGACGACAGCGGAACGTGGACGGCCATCTGGTCACCGTCGAAGTCGGCGTTGAAAGCGACGCAGACCAAGGGGTGGACCTGGATCGCCTTGCCCTCAACTAGCACCGGCTCGAAGGCCTGGATACCAAGGCGGTGAAGCGTGGGGGCACGGTTCAGCAGCACCGGGTGCTCGTGGATGATCTCCTCGAGGACGTCCCAGACGTGCGGACGAGAACGTTCCACCATGCGCTTCGCCGACTTGATGTTCTGCGCGTGGCCTAGATCGACCAGACGCTTCATCACGAACGGCTTGAATAGTTCAAGGGCCATCTGCTTTGGCAGACCGCACTGGTGCAGCTTCAGCTTCGGTCCCGAAACGATCACCGAACGTCCCGAGTAGTCGACGCGCTTACCGAGCAGGTTCTGACGGAAACGACCCTGCTTGCCCTTGAGCATGTCGGACAGCGACTTCAACGGACGGTTGCCGGGACCCGTGACCGGACGACCACGACGGCCGTTGTCGAAGAGAGCGTCGACCGCCTCCTGGAGCATGCGCTTCTCGTTGTTGACGATGATCTCGGGAGCGCCGAGGTCGAGAAGGCGCTTCAGTCGGTTGTTGCGGTTGATGACTCGGCGGTAAAGGTCGTTCAGGTCCGACGTTGCGAACCGACCACCGTCGAGCTGCACCATCGGGCGCAGGTCGGGCGGGATGACGGGGACGCAGTCGAGGACCATGCCCAAGGGGGTGTTCTTCTTGGTCGGGTCCGTGAACGGCGCAACGACCTTCAGGCGCTTGATCGCGCGCTGACGCTTCTGACCCTTGGCCGTCTTGATCTGATCGCGGAGCCACTCTTCCTCGGCGTGCAGATCGAGGCTCGAGAGCAGGTCCTTGATTGCCTCGGCCCCCATGCCGCCGGAGAAGTAATCCCCATAACGGTCCTTGAGCTCGCGCCACAGGATCTCGTCGTCGATGATCTGCTTCGGAGCAAGGTCACGGAAAGCGTCCAGAGTCTCCTGGACGAGACCGATCTCGCGATCGGCACGCTCGCGGACCTCTTTCTGCTGCCGCTCCGACTGGTTCTTGGCAGTTGTCTTCTCCGAGGAACGAGCCTTGCGCTCTTCCATCTCGGCGAGACGACCCTCGGTCTCCTTCAGGATCTGCTCGAGGCGCTCATCGCGACGCTTCTCGACGAGCTGGATCTCGGCCGCGATGTCACCTTCGAGGCGCGGGAGCTCCTTGTGGCGTTTCGCGTCGTCGACCGCAGTAACGATAGAAGCCGCGAAGTAGATGACCTTCTCAAGGTCCTTCGGCGCCAGGTCGAGCAGGTAGCCGAGACGTGACGGGACACCCTTGAAGTACCAGATGTGCGTCACGGGAGCAGCTAGCTCGATGTGACCCATGCGCTCGCGACGTACCTTCGAGCGAGTCACCTCGACACCACAACGCTCGCAGATGATGCCCTTGAAGCGAACGCGCTTGTACTTACCGCAGTAGCACTCCCAGTCCTTCGTCGGGCCGAAGATCTTCTCGCAGAAGAGTCCGTCCTTCTCGGGCTTGAGGGTCCTGTAGTTGATCGTTTCGGGTTTCTTCACCTCTCCGTTCGACCACGCCCGGATCTGATCTCCGGTAGCGAGTCCGATACGAAGCTCGTCGAAGTAATTGACGTCTAGCACTTAAACCTCCTCGACTGAGCTGGGCTCACGGCGGGACAGATCGATACCGAGCTCTTCGGCGGTGCGGAAGATGTCCTCGTCGATCTCTTTCATCTCGATCTCTTCACCCTCGGCCGAGAGAACCTCGACGTTCAAGCACAGAGACTGCATCTCTTTGATCAACACCTTGAAGCTCTCGGGGATACCGGGCTCTGGGATGTTCTCGCCCTTGACGATGGCCTCGTAGACCTTCACGCGACCGAGCACGTCGTCGGACTTGATCGTTAGGAGCTCCTGGAGGCAATAGCTCGCGCCGTATGCCTCCAAGGCCCAGACCTCCATCTCTCCGAACCGCTGGCCGCCGAACTGAGCTTTTCCACCCAGAGGCTGCTGCGTGATCATCGAGTAAGGACCGGTCGAACGTGCGTGGATCTTGTCGTCGACCATGTGGCTGAGCTTCAGGATGTACATGTAACCGACGGTGATCTCGGAGTCGTACGGCTCACCGGAGCGGCCGTCGTACAGCTGAGCTTTCCCGTCCTTATTCGCTAGCGGGTATTCAGTCTTGCGGTTCGCGGTCGTCTCGAGGGCTGCGAGCAACTCGTCCTCTTTGGCGCCGTCGAAGACCGGCGTCGAGACCCACGTCGGCTCCTGGTCGCGCCAGCGCCCGGGAGCCTTGTCCAGCCCGTCCGTGTCTTCCCAACGGTGCTTGGCGACCCATCCCAGGTGTGTCTCGAGGACCTGACCCAGGTTCATTCGAGACGGAACACCGAGGGGGTTCAGGATGATGTCGACCGCCGTTCCGTCGGCAAGGAACGGCATGTCCTGCTCGGGCAGGATCTTCGAGATGACGCCCTTCTTCCCATGGCGTCCGGCGAGCTTGTCGCCTTCGCGGATCTTGCGCTTCTGAGCGACGAACACGCGGACCAGTTCGTTGACGCCGGGGGGCAGCTCGTCGCCGGCGTCGCGGTTGAACTCGCGCACACCGATGACCTTGCCGTCTTCACCGTGAGGCATCTTGAGTGACGTGTCGCGAACCTCACGTGCCTTCTCTCCGAAGATCGCACGGAGCAAGCGCTCCTCGGGAGTTAGCTCGGTCTCACCTTTCGGGGTGACCTTTCCAACAAGAACGTCACCGGGGCCAACGTCGGCACCGACCCGGATGATCCCGCGCTCATCGAGGTCCGCGAGGACCTCTTCGGAGACATTAGGGATGTCACGAGTGATCTCCTCGGCGCCAAGCTTCGTGTCACGGGCATCGACCTCGTACTCCTCAACGTGGATCGAAGTGAGGAGGTCTTCTTTGACGAGACGCTCGGACAGGATTATCGAGTCCTCGAAGTTGTAGCCCTCCCAGGACATGAACGCGACGAGCAGGTTGGCTCCGAGTGCGAGCTCGCCGTTGTCGGTCGAAGGACCGTCCGCAAGGACGTCACCCTTCTTGATCTTCTGTCCTTCACGGACGACCGGACGTTGGTTGATGCAGGTCGACTGGTTCGAACGACGGAACTTGTCGAGCTTGTAGACCTGCCGCTGATTTCCAACACCGACCACGATCTGGTCGGCGGAGACCGTCTCGACCGTTCCACCGTCCTCCGCGATGATCACGTCGCCCGCATCGATCGCAGCGCGGTGCTCGAGACCGGTACCAACGTAAGGCGCCGTCGGGCGCAGCAAGGGAACTGCCTGCCTCTGCATGTTCGCGCCCATGAGTGCACGGTTCGCATCATCGTGCTCGAGGAACGGGATACATGCAGCGCCAACCGAAACGATCTGTTTCGGCGACACGTCCATGTAACCGACGTCGCCCGGATCGACGGACTCAACTTCGTTGAAACGACCACGAACGAGGACCTTCTCCTCGGTGAAGTTCCCGTCGTCGTCGAGGAGGGCATTCGCCTGGGCGATGATCGCCTTGTCTTCCTCGTCGGCGGTTAGGTATTCGATCTTCTTGGTGGCCTTGCCGTCCTTCACCACGCGATACGGGGTCTCGATGAACCCGTATCGGTTCAGACGCGCGTAGGTCGAGAGCGAGCCGATCAGACCGATGTTCGGTCCTTCAGGGGTCTCGATCGGGCACATACGACCGTAGTGACTGGAGTGAACGTCTCGCACCTCGAAACCGGCACGCTCACGGGAGAGACCACCCGGGCCAAGGGCCGAAAGACGACGCTTGTGCGTCAGGCCCGCGAGGGGGTTCGTCTGGTCCATGAACTGGCTGAGCTGCGACGATCCGAAGAACTCCTTGATCGACGCGACGACCGGACGGATGTTGATCAGTGTCTGAGGCGTGATCGCCTCGACGTCCTGGGTCGTCATGCGCTCGCGCACCACCCGCTCCATGCGGGAGAGGCCGACGCGGATCTGGTTCTGGATCAGCTCACCGACCGGACGGATGCGCCGGTTGGCGAAGTTGTCGAT
>JAXDJQ010000240.1:0-5914 GCA_034667565.1 Actinomycetota bacterium | reverse complement strand
TGGCCCGGCGAGATCGTCGTCGACATCGTGCCGAACCACATGGCGGTCAGCGATCCAGCGAACCGGTGGTGGTGGGATGTGCTGAAACATGGGCCCGCCAGCGACTACGCGGAGTATTTCGATATCGACTGGGATCCCTCCGAGGAGCGACTCAAGCGCTCGATCCTGGTACCGATCCTCGGAGATCACTACGGCCGGGTCCTCGAGGCCGGCGAGGTGCGCGTTGAGCTGCATGAGAACGAACCCTGCGTTCGTTACTACGAACACGTTTTTCCATTAGCACCGAGCAGCCGCGAGCACGATCTCGACGCGATCAACGCGGACAAGGATCGCCTGCACGAGCTCCTCGAGGCACAGCACTATCGCCTCGCTTACTGGAAGGTGGCGGGGCGCGACCTCAATTATCGAAGGTTCTTCGCTATCAACGATCTTGCCGCACTGCGCGTCGATCGTCAGGACGTGTTCGATCAGGTTCACAAGACGATCTTCGGACTGGTAGACGAGGGATTGGTTCAGGGACTGCGCGTGGACCACATCGATGGGCTCCGCTACCCCCGTGGATACCTGGAACGCTTGAGGTCCCGATGTCCAACTTGCTACGTGGTCGTAGAGAAGATCCTCGAAGGCACCGAAGGATTGCATGACGCCTGGCCGATCGCGGGGACCACGGGATACGAGTTCATCAAACAGGTGGACGGACTGTTCGTCGATCCGCGCGCGGAGAAACCTCTGGACGCTGTTTATGCCCGGTTCACCGGCAGCGATCACCCTCCTGATGCGATGGCTCTAGAAGCCAAGTTCCACGTGATGAACACGGAGCTCGCCACCGATATCGAACGACTGACGGATCTCTTCGTTTTGGTCTGCGAGGACCAACGGCGCTACCGCGACTTCACGCGCCCCGAGCTTCGTCAGGCCCTAAGAGAGACACTCGCATCCTTCCGTGTGTACCGGACCTATGTCGACGTTCGGACCGGTGATGTCAGGCCCGAGGACGAACACACAGTCATCGAGGCGATCGCCGATGCACAGGATCGAAGGACCGACCTGGATCCTGAGATCTTCGACGTCCTCAAGCAGGTGCTGCTCTTGGAGCTCGAGGGCGAAGAGGAAGCAGCGCTTGCGATGCGTTTCCAGCAAGCCAGCGGTCCGGTGATGGCAAAGGCGATCGAGGACACTTTCTTCTACCGGTTCGAGCGACTGGTCGCGCTCAACGAGGTGGGCGCAGACCCGATGCATTTCGGGAACACGATCGACGATTTCCACCTATGCAACCTCCGGACCCAGGAGAGATGGCCCGAGACGATGCTGGCGGGCTCCACGCACGACACGAAACGCAGCGAGGATGTGCGAGCGCGGTTAGCCCTTCTCTCCGAGATCCCGGACGAGTGGTCGGCGGGGGTGATGCGATGGGCCCAGCACAACGATCGCCACCGCACCGGCGGATGGCCTGATCGAGAGATGGAATACCTGCTGTATCAGACCCTCGTGGGGGCCTGGCCGTTGAGCGCCGACCGGGCCATCGCCTACATGGACAAGGCCGCGAAGGAAGCGAAGGTGCACACATCCTGGATCTCTCCGAACGAGGACCATGATGCCGCGCTGGCAACGTTCGTGGGATCCGTCATGGATGATCCCGAGTTCATGGCCGACATCGGTGGCTTCTCCTCCGCTCTGGTCGCTCCCGGACACGTCAACTCGTTATCGCAGGCGTTACTGAGGATCACGTCGCCGGGTGTGCCGGACTTCTATCAAGGCACCGAGGTATGGGACTTCTCACTCGTCGACCCCGACAACCGCCGGCCGGTCGACTATCAGGCCCGCGGCGCGTTGCTCGAGCAAGTGCTCGGAGCCGATGCCCTTGATGGAGATCGGTGGGACAAGTCCGGGATGGCCAAGATGTGGCTCATCCATCGTGCGTTGCATGTTCGCAAAAGGCATCCGGAAGCCTTCGGCCCCCACGGCACTTACGAGCCTCTTTTAGCTGCGGGATCCCGGGCAGACCACGTAGTCGCTTTCTGTCGGGGAGGCAAGGTGATCACTATCGCTCCGCGCCTTGTCCTGACCCTTGCCGGAGAGTGGGAGGACACGTCGCTAAGGCTTCCCCCCGGACGCTGGAGGAACGCTTTCACTGGGGTCGTCGTCACTGAGGCCCTTTCGATGGGGCCACTCTTGCAAGACTTTCCCGTCGCACTCCTCGAGCGGGAGGAATGATGACCCGGAAGCTCGCGCTTGTCATCCATTTCCACCAACCGGTTGGCAATCTCGATGCAGTTGTGCGCAAGGCGACGGACAACTGCTACCGGCCATTCCTCGAAACGCTTGACCGCTTTCCCGATCTCAAGATGACGCTGCACTACTCCGGGTGCCTCCTCGAGTGGCTGGAGGCAGAGGCCTCGGATGTCACCAGCATGATCAGGACCCTGTCGGAGCGAGGACAGATCGAGTTGCTCACGGGAGGGTTCTACGAGCCGATCCTTGCAGCGCTCCCCCGCCGGGACCAGGTCGGTCAGATCCGGATGCTTAGCCAGCACCTGGCTTCTTCGTACGGTGCCGACGCAACCGGGATGTGGTTGACGGAGCGGGTGTGGGAACAAGAGGTCGTCGGTGCGATCACGGAGGCCAACGTCCGGTACACGGTGCTCGACGACACGATGTTCCATTCCGTCGGGATAGGTGATGAGGAGCTCACCGGGCCATTCGTCACGGACCACGATGGGAAACCCTTGCTCGTTTACGCGGGCGATCGCTCCCTGCGTTACCTGATCCCCTACAAGCGCGTCGATCGCGTGCTCGAATACCTGACTTCGGGGTCTGACGATCGCTTGTTCGTCTACGCCGACGACGGTGAGAAGTTCGGGGAATGGCCGGACACCCATGCTCGGGTCTATGACGACGGTTGGCTGGACGCGTTCTTCCAAGCGTTGCTCGAGGGGGAGACCGAGGTCGTAACGCTCGGCGAGCATGCCGCAGCGGCGGAGCCCAAGGGCCGCGTGTACCTGCCCTCTTCTTCCTACGACGAGATGATGACGTGGGCTCTCCCCGCCGATGCGCGCCTGAAGGTTGGTACGGCACGCCGCGAGCTCCAGAAAGACGACCCCGAGGGCATCCTCCCCTTCGTGCGCGGAGCCCCCTGGCGTGCGTTCCTAGCCAAGTATCCGGAGGTCAACCAACTGCAGAAGAGGATGCTCAACGTTAGCGACGCGGTACATGCGGCGGGAGCACCGCGCGCCGCGGTAACAGAGCTCTACCGGGCACAGTGCAACTGCGCGTACTGGCATGGCGCGTTCGGGGGCGTCTATCTGGCCTTCATGCGGGCGGCTCTCTGGCACCACCTCGCCCGAGCGGAGGGCCTCGTGAAACAGGGCCGCGAACACGTCGCTCAGATCGCCGATCTCGACGCCGACAGTCACGACGAGGTGCTCCTGACGGGTGCCTGGGGAGCCGCAGTGATCTCGCCCCGTGAAGGGATCCTGGTCGAGCTGGATGACTGGTCGGTCGGAGCGAACCTGCTCGCGGTCGCCGCGCGTCATCAAGAGGCGTATCACCTCGCCGAAGAGAATCCTCCCGAAGAATCCGATGACGACACCGAGATGGTTGCGAGTCAAGCCCGTAGCGACGTTGACGCCGCGTCCTTGACGTTCGACACACGAAGGCTCGGTGGCCTCGTCGACCTCATCGACGGCGAACCGTTGGGTAGTGAAGCCAGGTTCGAGTGGAGCACCGACGGCACGTCGGTCACATGCTCCGTCGACGCGGGTGATCTTGGGATCGAGAAGGTGTTCGAATCCGTGCCCGATGGCTTGGCTTGCACCGTTCGCCTCGTGAACAACGGATCGGCCGCGGCCCGGATCCCCTATGTGCTGGAGACGGCTGCGCTACCACTCAATCTGGGCCGGGACAGCTCCAAAGACCTGGTCGGTCGCACGGACGAAGGGTGGTCCCTCAAGCAGCCCGAAGGTGAGGTGGGGCTCGAAGTGAGGATCGATCCGGTCGGCGAGAGCACCACCGAGCCCATCGAGACAGCGTCTACGAGCCTCGAGGGGTTACAGACGATGTTCCAGGGAACGATCGTGACCACGAGGTGGGACCTTGCATTGGAGCCGGGAGAGACCGTTGAGATCCGTGTGGTTCTGATCCCTCGTCCTCAACCCGAGAACCTGGATAAGAAGGAGCGCGGCGTATCAGCATGACCGAGATCCGTGTGTGGGCGCCGAACGCGACGCAGGTTGAGCTTGTGGGGAACTCGGGGCGCGTGCTCCTGGATGCCGGCGCCGGTGGCTGGTTCTCGGGCCGTCACGAGGGTGAGGATTACGCATTCTCTCTCGACGGCGGAGATCCTCGGCCCGACCCTCGATCGGCGTGGCAACCGCATGGCGTCAACGGTCCGTCCCGCGTCGTCGATCACACCGTTTTCGAATGGCATGACGGATCGTGGACGGGGTTCCCGCTATCGGCCGCCATCGTCTACGAGCTCCATGTCGGGACCTTCACCCCGGAAGGGACCTTCGAATCTGCGATCGGAAAGCTCGACCACCTCGTGTCGATCGGCGTGAACGCCGTCGAGCTCATGCCGGTCGCGGAGTTCCCCGGTGCGCGGGGGTGGGGCTATGACGGTGTGGATCTGTTCGCACCGCACAACGCGTACGGAGGTCCGGACGGGCTGAAACAACTCATCGATGCTTGTCACGGTCTGGGTATCGCGGTGATCCAGGACGTCGTTTACAACCATCTCGGGCCCGCCGGAAACTACCTACGCGAGTTCGGTCCCTATTTCACAGACCGTTACGGGACCCCATGGGGAGAGGCCGTCAACCTCGACGCCCACGCATCGACCGAGGTCCGCGATTTCCTCATCGAGAACGCCCTGAGCTGGCTCGACGAGTATCACTTCGACGGTCTGAGACTCGATGCGGTGCACGCGATATTCGATCAGAGCGCAACTCACTTCTTGGAGGAGTTGAGCACCCGAGTGGACGAACTGGAGTCGAGACTCGGGCGTACGAAGTGGTTGATCGCGGAAAGCGATCTCAACGATCCTCGCCTCGTGCGGTCGAGGGAAGCGGGCGGCTACGGGCTAGATGCACAGTGGAGCGACGACTTCCATCACGCATTGCACGCCCTCCTCACCGGTGAGACTGCCGGGTACTACTCGGATTTCGGCACGATCGCCGATGTAGCGAAGGCGTTGAATGAAGCCTTCGTATACGACGGGAAGCACTCCGCCTTCAGAGGCCGGGTGCACGGTCGTTCGGCCGAGGGTCTAGAGGGCCATCGGTTCCTAGGCTATCTACAGACACACGACCAGGTCGGGAACCGGGCTATGGGGGAACGTAGCTCGGCTTTGATGTCGCACGAGCTTCTGAAGGTCGGAGCGGCCCTGGTCCTAACATCGCCATTCGTGCCGATGCTGTTCCAGGGCGAGGAATGGGGAGCGACAACGCCGTTCCTCTACTTCACCGACCACGAGGACGTACAACTCGGCCGCGCTGTGAGCGAAGGGCGCCGCCGCGAGTTCGCCGCTTTCGGCTGGCGCCCGGGTGAGATCCCCGACCCGCAAAACCCCGAGACGTTCGAGCGATCGAAGCTCGACTGGTCCGAGCTCGATGACCCACGCCACGCGGACCTCCTCGAATGGCACCGACAGCTCATCCGACTGCGACACGAGCTCCCGGAGCTGTCCGATGGACGTATGGATCGCGTGCGGACGAGCTTCGATGAAGGGGCCGGGTGGCTACTCGTGCAACGAGGGACCGTTTCGGTCGTCTGCAACTTCTCGGCCGGAGAGCGCACCGTCCCGCTCCAAGACCCGGGCGAGCTACTCCTTACCTCCGGCAAAGGGCCCACCGTGCACGACAACGGCACGGTTCTAGCGCCCCGATCGGTATCGATCTTCAAGAGCTGACGTCAGCGA
>JAXDJQ010000239.1:0-5395 GCA_034667565.1 Actinomycetota bacterium | reverse complement strand
AGCCTGATCGGCGCTCGAGAACATCACCCCGAATGCGACTGCAAGCACCAGCCCGATCACACTGCCCCGTAACAATGGCGCGCGTGCGAAGCGGTCGAGGGGCTCGATGGACTGACGCAGCGGGCGGAGAACCGGACCGAGACTGCGATGCAGCTTTGCGAGAACCGCGAAACCTCCGCGGATAATGCCGAGCCATGTCTCGGCCCCCCGCATAGCAAGCGACGCGAGTCCTGCCGCTGCACAGAGGTCCGCGAACAAGACCGGTTCTGCCGTCCGCACCGCGAACATCGACAGGAACAGGAAGCCGACCGCGCCGAAGGCCAAGTCCACCCACGACATCCGATCGCGAGCCAGGCACAAGACCGCAGCGCCCATCAGGGCTCCCACCAGGATGACGTTGAGAGCCGGGCCGGCCTCCACTAGGAGCACTGCCGCGGCGACGCCCGCCAGGATGGCGAGGATCGCGAACCACCGCTGATCCCGAGTGATGGCCGTGCTGTCCGGGATCGGAGCAGGAGGGAGCGGAGGGGAATCCTTCATGCCGCCGCTTTCGGTAACGCGACGACCATCCTGCAGCCCGTCGCGCGCCCCGACTCCGCCCGGATCTCCCCGCCGTGGAGATCGACTATCCAGCGAGCTATGGCGAGCCCGAGTCCGGTTCCACCATCCTCGCTGCGGTAGTAGCGCTCGAAGATCCTGCCGGCATCCGCCTCTGGGATGCCGGGGCCCTGATCGTCGACTTCGAACGTCAGACGGCCGTCTACCTGGGTCGCTGCCACCGCGACCCGGCCCCCATCGGGCGAATGCCTGATCGCGTTGTCCACGAGGTTCGCAAGGACCTGATGCAAGCGATCCGGATCGCCGTGCCCCTTCATGCCGGCCGGCACCGAGACGTCGATCTGGACCTCGCGCGCGGATGCGTGTTGATGCAGGGCGGATTCGGCCAGCACCTCATCTATGAATCCCTTCACTTCGAACTCCCGGCGGTCGAGGGGGACCGCCCCAGCTTCGAGCTTCGAGAGGTCCAGCAGTTGGTTGACAAGCGCGCCGAGGCGTTGGACCTGGGACAGCATCACCTTCAAGCGAGCTTCGTCGGGTTGCTCGATCCCATCGACGATGTTCTCGAGGACTGCTTGGAGGGCCGTGATGGGGGTTCGGAGCTCGTGGGAGACGTTCGCGATGAGCTCCTTGCGGAACGCATCGACCTCGGCAAGGTCTGATGCCATCTGGTTGAAGGTGCGTGCAAGCTGACCGACCTCGTCGCGAGAGGTCGCAGTAACGCGCCTTGAGTAGTCGCCCTTCGCCATGGCGCTCGCGGCGGAAGCTATGTCGCGCAGCGGAGACGTCATCCCGCGCGCTATCAATTGGATGGACGCCAACGCAACCACGAGGGCAACGAGCGCGCTGAGCCACCCAAGTCCTGCTTGCAATCCCAGATACACGGCGATGGTGGTGAGCACCACCGACCCCACGATCGTGACGCCAAGCTTGAGCTTGATCGAACCCAGACGATCGAGTGGTCTCACAAGACATCTCCGAGTGCGTAACCCACGCCATGGACGGTACGGACGATGTCGTCTCCCAACTTCCGACGCAATGCACGGATGTGCGAGTCGACCGTCCGACCGCCGACGGTCTCTGCGTATCCCCACACGGTTCCGAGAAGCTGCTCGCGCGAGAACACCGACCGCGAATTCTGCGCGAAGTGCAGCAGCAGATCGAATTCCGTGGGGGTTAGGTGCACGGGCGTCTCGGCCCGCGTCACCTTGCGTGCACCAACGTCGACTACGATCTCGCCGAGATTCATCGCGGTTGGTGCCGATGGAGCTCTGTCGACGCGTCGCAAGATCGCATGAACGCGAGCAACGAGCTCTCGAGGGCTGAACGGCTTCGTCATGTAGTCGTCGGCCCCCATCCCAAGACCGACGAGCACGTCCGTCTCGGAATCTCTCGCCGTCAACATCAGCACTGGGACGGCTCGGTCTTCCTGGATCCGGCGGCAAACCTCCAGGCCATCGAATCCCGGAAGCATGAGGTCGAGGACGACGAGGTCGGGCTCCAAGCGTTTGCAAGCAGCCACGGCCGACGGACCGTCTCCGACAACCTCGACCTCGAAACCCTCCTGCCGCAGCCGAGCCGCCACCGAAGCAGCGATAGTGGGCTCATCCTCAACGACCAACAAAGTCCGTTTCCCCATGCAAAGAGTGTAGAGAGGCCGTGTTGGCGGACATGCTGCGACGTATGGAGATTCTGTGAAGCTAAGCGCCTTCTAGTAATCGGCGGTGGGGGTGGGATTTGAACCCACGGTGGGCTTGCACCCACACTCGCTTTCGAGGCGAGCCCGTTATGGCCGCTTCGGTACCCCACCTTGGACCATCTGCAACGCCAGGAGTTTAGTGCCGCTTCTCTTCGAAGAAAGAACGGAGCAACCCCGCGCACTCCTCCTCCAACACTCCCGTCGTGATCTCGACCTGATGGTTCAAGCGTGGATCCTGAACGATGTTGTAGAGGCTGTAGGCCGCACCGGCGCGGGGGTCCTGGGGGCCGTAGACGAGTCGGGGGATCCGGGCATGGACGATCGCGCCGGCGCACATCGGACACGGTTCCAGGGTTACGAACAGCGTTGTGCCGTGGAGCCGCCAAGTGCCGATCGCTCGGGACCCGGCTCGTAAGGCGATGACTTCGGCATGCGCGGTCGGGTCCCCGGTGATCTCCCGTTCGTTGCAACCGGTGGCGATCACCTCGCCGTCTTTGACCAGAACCGCCCCGACCGGAACATCGCCCTGCGCACGGGCCCGTTTCGCTTCCTCGAGGGCGAGGCGCATGAAATCTTCGTCCGGCAACTAGTCCCCGCGGCGCTTCAGCTTGTTGGCGACTGCCTGATACTTGGTGCGCACCCACTCGCGCGCGTCCTTCGCCCAGTCATATTCCTGAGCAAGCACGGCTAGCCCGGCGATAACGATGGGGAACGACCACGGTCCGGGAAGGGGGGTGAGCATCACTCCACCGATGACCAAGGTTGCTCCCAGGACGGTGATGCCGATGCGTTTGGCCTTCTCGGGCCAAGAGAAATGGTGGTCAGGTACCTGGAGGGTTGCTGTCGCCTTGAAAGGGCCATCCTTGCTGTCGAGGTTCATCGGTTCTCGAGCGAAGGGAACGTGACCCGAGAATTCCTCGACGAACTCGCCGACCCGATCGCCCATCGCTTTCGTGATCGCACGGAGCTGAACCGTGGCAGTGACATCCCCGCATTCGATGCCGAGGATGGGACCACCCTTGGCGTCTTTGACGACCCCCCAACCCGTGATGTTGCGCCACTCGAAGGACCCGGGAGCGTCGTTTCGCCCCGTCCAGTGAACGATGACCCGTTTCGGGGTGAGAAAGACGAACCCTTCACCGCGGCCCCCAAGCCTGCGGCCTCGCACCCAGGTCAGAACGCGCTCGTCTTCGTCCAGATAGGGACGTGCCTGAGCGAGGATCAGGTTCTCGCGCTGTTCGCTGATCCGCCGGACGATGGACCTGCTGGGACGAGCCTTCCCGGTGGAGTCGATGGTCGGAATGCTAATCGCCTCGCCCCCCAACAAAGGAGGTTTTTCGAACGTCGTACGCCCGGAGGGATTCGAACCCCCGACCTTCCGGTCCGTAGCCGGACGCTCTAATCCACTGAGCTACGGGCGCATGAGGCCACGAAGGATAGCGGCTGACCCACCTAACAGCGGAGGCGCGGGGATTTGAACCCCGGAAGGGGTTTAAACCCCTTAACGCATTAGCAGTGCGCTCCCTTCGGCCGCTCGGGCACGCCTCCGTCGGGAATCATAAGGCGTGCTCTCGTGGGACCATCGGTCGGAAACCCACTCGGTGAGGAGATCGTGTGCCACGGAAGCTCGGCGTTGGAATCGCCCTGGCTCTGCTCGTAAGCGTCGGATCGCCGGCCGGTGCCCTTCCGAACGGCACCGGTGTACGGACCTATCAGAGCGGTCTCAACTTCCCGATCGACATGGCCTGGGTCAAAGGAACTCGCAAGATCTTCTTCACTGAAAAGACCGGCGCGATCAGAGTGATGATGGGGCGAAACCTGCTGGCTACTCCCTGCACGACACTCGACGTGAACTCCGATGGAGAGCGCGGTGCGCTAGGTATCGCACTGCACCCGAAGTTCAAGCGCAACCACAAGCTGTACGTGTACTACACGAACGCGTCTCCCTTAGAGAATCGTGTTTCCAGTTTCGTCGTGAAAGACAACCGCTGTACCGAGCGTTCGGCGATCGTCACGGGGCTGGATGCCTCTTCGCAGGGATATCACAACGGCGGTCAACTCGAGTTTGTTGGGAACAAGTTGTTCGTCTCGGTTGGTGAGGCGCACAGCCCCGCCGAGGCTCAAGACACCACGAACAGATTGGGGAAGATCCTACGCGTGAACGCGGACGGAAGCGTGCCACTCGACAATCCATTCAACAACGCCGTATGGAGTTACGGACATCGCAACCCGTTCGGGTTAGCACACAAGCCCGGAACCTCGAAGCTCTACTCGAGTGAGAACGGACCGAGTTGCGATGACGAACTGAACTACATCCGGAAGGGACGCAACTATGGGTGGGGGGACGGCTACCAGTGCGGGACACGAGGCGTCGGTACGAACCCGAAGGGCCCGATCGTGCGGTGGAGCAACATCATCGTTCCTACGGATCCCACCTGGTACCGGGGGAAGCTCAACGCACTCAACGGACTACTGATGGGGGACTACGGGAACGGTGACATCCATCGGTTCCGGATGAACAAAGAAAAGACACGCGTTTCCCGCGACATGATCGTCTACAACGGCACCGACGGCATCGTGGACGTATCGAAAGGGCCGGGTGGGTGGCTGTACTTCCTGACGAGCTCAGCCATCATGCGGATCGTCCGAATCTAGGGGCAGGTGGTGCCCGTGCAATCCCTCGCTTGTTGCAGATCTACCGATAGGGGGAACACCGGTGGATCATTCGTTGGATCCGAGTCCCCGAGAAGGTTGTCGAGCAACCAGGGGTCATTAACTAGGTCGTAGTACTCGTCGTAGACGACGGTTCCGGTCGTGTCGTCGTAATACTCGACGTATTGATATGTCGGAGAGATCGTCGACGCCCACGAAGGAACGTCCGCGCCAACCCGACTTCCGAAGTATTCGAGCAATAGCTCGCGTCGCGGTTGGGACGCAGATAGAAGAGAGCGGCCGTCCATGGGGTAATCGGGATCGGATCCGGTCCCGGTGGCTTCGAGGATCGTCGGGGCGATATCGATGTTAGCCACAAGGGTGTCGTCTTTCGTTCCCGGCTCGATCTGGCGTCGCCACCGGAGGATCAATGGAACCTTGACGGCTTGCGTGTACGGCGACCGTTTCGAAGCCATCCCGTGCTCG
>JAXDJQ010000238.1:0-4876 GCA_034667565.1 Actinomycetota bacterium | reverse complement strand
CGGGACCGGGCATACGCCGAGTGTTTCGACTTCACACTCACCGAGATATTCGCGTTCGGCATGCGGTCCTTCGAGACGAAGCTTCGCCGGATGGGTATCGACATCTCCGAGATCAGGATGTTCCAGGGTCAGGATCTCGAGGCCTCCTTCGAGGAGAGAGCACGTCAGGCGTGGGTGTTGATCGATGCCGGAGTGGTCGGCGACGACACGCGCGAGCCGGAGCTCGATCAAGAAGCGTTCGAGCTCCTCTTCGATGGGATGACCCGGATCATGGACATCGAAGCTGCCAGGTCGCTCGGCGGACCCATCGAGTGGAACTTCAGCGACGCGGAACCCTGGCATCTGATCGTGGCCGATGATCACATCGAGGCCAAGCCGGGCCGCGCGGGACAACCCGCATTGCGGATGGAGTCGTCATCGGCTGAGTGGGCCAAGATCGCCGTCAATCGCACCGATCCGCGTATGTCCTTGCTCAAGAGGAAGCTGAAGGTGCATGGATCGATCTCGGCCCGAGCGAAGCTTCCGAAACTCTTCCGCTGAGATAGGGGGGCCCGTGCTGGAACCTCGGAGCCCTGCGGGCAGCCCGACCTAGACTCCGCGGAGAAATCCCTAAGTTTTCTCCTGTTTGCCTTGACTTGCCCCTGTTCATGGATATATAGTCGAACATATGTTCGCCCTAGAAGGACTCACCCTCGTTCAGCTCTTATCTCGACCAGGCGCTCGAGCTTCTGGCCAAGGCCAATGCCGAGCTCGAGCCCGAGCTGCTCGACTCGTCCGGGGCCCGGGTGGTGCTGGACCGCTATGCCAGGGTTCGCCGTTTCGCAGACTTCGGGGTCGCCGCCGTTGCTCGCAAGGTCGATGACGCCACTGTCGTCGCGCGTGCCACGGGCATCCCGGTGGGCCAGGCCAAGGCGACTATCGAGCTCGGCAAGAACCTGAAAGCGGCGCCCGAGCTGGGGGCCGCGCTACAAGCCGGAGCCGTGTCGGCCGAGCAGGCCAGAGAGATCGCCTCTGCGGAGGCCTCGGTTCCCGGCATCACCGAGGACCTCGTGAAGGTCGCCAACTCCGAGCCCTTCCACGTATTCAAGGACAAAGCGCGCAAGATGAAGCTCGAAGCCGAACAGCACAACGGCTTGGCGGCGCGACAGCACGCGGCGCGCAGTGCTCGGCACTACTCAGACGACCTCGGCATGACCCACATTCATCTGATGCTCGAGCCGCTGGCCGCGACCCCGATCGTCAATCGCGCCGAGCCGATGCCGAACGCTTGTACAAGACCGCCCGAAAGAGCGGTCAGACCGAAGCGTTCGAGGCGTATCTCGCTGACGCCTTCGTCGACATGCTCACCGGTAAGGGCAAGGGACGTGCGGCGCGGCCGGAGCTCGTTGTCTTGATCGATTACGACACGATCCGCAACGGTTGGCGACTCACGCCCGACGGCGTCAGCAAGGTCCCTGGTGTCGGCCCGGTCGATCCTCAGGACGCGAAGCAGATCGCGCGCGACGCGTTCATCAACGCGGTGTTGCTCGATGGGGAGGACCTGCGTCACTTCAAGCGCTTCTCGCGTCACGTCCCGCCCGAGATCAAGGTTGCACTCGAACTCGGCGCCGCACCCGACTTCGATGGGCCGGCGTGCTCCGGCTGTGGCAACCGTTTCCGGCCTGAGCGCGATCACCTCGAGCCGGTCGTGGCGCAGGGCGCGACCGCGTATACGAACCTCGAATGGAAGTGCAACCCATGCCATGCGGCGAAGACCGAAGCGGACCGGAAGGCGGGCAAGCTCACGCCCCGGTCACCTCCGAAGTCCCGACTACGGCGCTACAGCACCAGCGGTTCGGCAGCACCAGCGTTCGCAAGACTTTGACAACTACATCGCGATCGGACCTTGCTCTGGGGTAGACCCACTTCCAGCGGAACCCTTACTTGAGGAGCAGTTTTCCCAACCGGTTCCGGGTGATCGTCAATCCGACCACGCCCATCGCAACTAGGAACGCAGCGTGCAATAGCAATGCGGGTTGGATGTTCCCGAGCGTGAGGCCCCGGATCAAGCTGACTCCGTGATACAGCGGCGACAGTTGCGCGAGCAGTCGGACGCCGGGTGGGTAAACGGTTATCGGGAAGAACGTCGCCGAGAACAGGAACAGGACCAAGGTAGCGAGGTTCACTTTGTCGAAATCCTGCCAACTCTTCATGTACGAGGTTGCCGCCATCCCGACGGCGGCGAACGCGAACCCGATCAGCAGGGCCGCGGGCAGGGCGAGCACAGTCCAAGGAGATGTCGCTAGACCCGCCACCCACATGACCAAGAGGAAACCGGTGGCGTAGATCGCGCCTCTGAGAAGCGACCACGAGATCTCACCCAGCGCGATGTCCAGCGGCCCCAAGGGCGTTGCCAGCATCGCGTCGTAGGTCTTGGCGAACTTCAATTTGAAGAAGATGTTCATCGTGGATTCGTAGACAGCTCCGTTCATGGCCGATGAGGCCAGGAGTGCGGGAGCGATGAATTCCGTGTACGAGATCGCGTGGCCCGATCCATCGCGAACGCTGCCGACGAGCTCACCGAGGCCAACCCGGGCCGCGAACAGATAGAAGAGTGGCTCGAAGAAGCCCGAGACGATGATCACCCAGAGATGCCGGTACACGAGGAAGTTGCGTTCCAGGACCAGTGCAGCCTTCGTCCGTCCGAGGAACACCGATGAGAGCCGCAGGGCTGTCGTGCTCATACGACGGTGCTCCATGCGATGCAGCTCATGCGATGCAGCTCATACGACCAGGGTCTTTCGGAACGTCTTCGTTGCGACCCACCAGCCCACCAGAGCAAGTGCGACCAGATAAACAACGTGCGTGATGGCCGGGGTCGACGAAGAGACGCCGAGGGTGATCGAGCGGACGAGGTCGACCCCATGCCACAGGGGAGTTGCGTACGCGATGGGCTGCAGCCCGCCGGGGAGCTGGGTGACCGGGAAGAAGGTGCCGGAGAACAGGAACATCGGAACGATCGCGAATCGGAAGATGCTGCTCAGCCGATTCTCGTTCTTGGCGACAGCCGTGAAAGCCATCAGGGGGGCCGCGAAGGCCAGGCCGGTGAGGATCCCGGCAGGAACAGCAAGGAGCATCCGCGTCAGGTCGGCCGCCTGCATGATCCCGCTGACGAGGGCGAAGACGAGGCACGCCATGGCCGTGCGCATGGCGATCCAGATAAGGGTTCCGGAGACGAGGTCACCCGTTCCGACGGGCGTAGCAAGGGCTCCGTCGTAGGTCTTCTGCCACTTGATGCCCGCCATGATGGGCCACGTCGCTTCTACGGCAGCGGTCTGCATCGCGGTGGTAGCGAGCAATCCCGGGGCGATGAACGCGATATAGGTCACGCTCCCCACCCCTTGTTGCACCATCGAACCAAGACCGTGCCCCATCGCTAGCAAGAAAAGGACTGGATTCAAGAAAGCAGTAACAGCGGTCCCTTTCCACACGCGCCGGTAACCCCTAGCGTTCGCCTCGACAACCCGCATCGCGAGAGCCGGTGTGCTCACTCGACCAACGTCCTGCCGGTGAGTTTCAAGAAGACGTCTTCCAACGTGCTTCGACGCACCACCATCGCCTCCGGGTGGACCCCGCGGTCGGCGACATCGTTGGTGGTCTGGTCACCGTTCCCCGTGTAGAGCAGGACGCGGTCGGGAAGCTCCTCGATGCGGGCGGCTAATCCGTCGAGCTGCTGGAGGGCTGCTTCTTGCTCGCCCGGAGCGAAGCGAAGTTCCACGACTTCCCGGGTCGAATACTCGGCTATCAGCTCTGCAGGAGATCCTTCCGCAGCGATCTTGGCTTTGTCCATCACGACTAAGCGATCGCACAACTGCTCGGCTTCGTCCATGTAGTGGGTGGTGATGATCAAGGTGACGCCCTGTTGCTTGAGGCGGTAGAGGCGGTCCCACAGCGCGTGGCGCGCTTGGGGATCCAGACCGGTCGTTGGTTCGTCGAGGATCAGCAGGTCGGGTTGATTGATCAAGCCACGGGCGATCGTGAGGCGCCTCTTCATCCCACCCGAAAGCGGATCCACGATGCTGTCGCGTCGATCGGAGAGCTGTACGAAGTCCAGAAGCTCATCGACCCGCTCGCGGAGGACAGCGCCGCTCAATCCGAAGTAACGGCCGTAGATGTAGAGGTTCTCGTAGACGGTCAGCTCGGTGTCGAGCGTGTCTTGCTGGGGGACGACGCCGAGACGGGCTCGCAGCTCCGAGCCTTGCTTCGCCGGATCGAGGCCGAGCACGCGTAGGGTCCCGCTCGTGACCGGCGATACGCCCGCGATCATCCTCATCGTCGATGTCTTGCCGGCGCCGTTCGGCCCGAGGAATCCGAACGCTTCGCTCGGGGCGATATCGAAATCGATCTCGTCGACGGCAACGAGCTGGTCGAATCGCTTCGTCAGCCCCCGCGCCGTAACCAGCGGAGCTGTTCGAATGGCCTGCGTTTGCATGGCGGTGAGCGTAACGGGGGCCGAACCTCATAGGCTGCCGGGATGGACTTCGACCTTTCTCCCGAGCAGCAGGATTTCGTCAAGACCGTTCGATCGTTCGTCGATGACGCGATCCGACCTAACGCTGAGCGCTGGGATCACGAACATGAGCTGCCGATGGACGCCGTCAAGCAGATGGCCGAGCTGGGGCTGTTCGGGCTGCCGTTCCCCGAGGAGTACGGCGGTTCGGGTGCCGACTTCTTCACCCTCTGTCTGGCGATCGAGGAGATAGCGCGCGTCGACTCATCGCTTGCGATCACCTTGGAAGCAGCAGTTGGGCTCGGAGCGATGCCCATCTATCGCTTCGGTAACGAGGACCAGAAGCAGCGCTGGCTGCCGTCGCTCGCTGCGGGCGACAACCTCGCA
>JAXDJQ010000237.1:0-4597 GCA_034667565.1 Actinomycetota bacterium | reverse complement strand
AAGCCGGATTTCACCGGAGAGCCGATCGCGCTGGCGTTGATCGTCCCCGATCGACCCGGCGTCTTGGCGGAGGTGACTACCGAGGCAGGGAAGATCGGGGCGAACATCGAGGACCTCCGCATCGTGCACTCCACGGAGGGGGGACGGGGCCGGCTGGAACTGGTCGTTGCCGGCAGGGAGCCCGCCGAGGAGCTTGCCACGGCCCTGGAGGCCTTGGGCTACCACGTAGAGCGCCCAACGATCGACTTCTCCACATAGAGACTTGTAGACAAATAGATGAAGCCGATAAGGGATCGAAGGAGTCGCCCTCTCACGGGCCGGGTGTCCGTGCCGGGGGACAAGTCCATCTCGCATCGCGCTCTGATGCTTGCCGCTCTTGCTGCCGGGACATCCACGATCGAAGGGTTGAACGACGGCGCCGACGTGACCGCCACGGCCACGGCCGTCACCGCTCTGGGTGCCGGGGTGCTCCAACCGGACCGTAGCGCTCGAGTTGAGGTTGAGGGTTGGGGAGATCGGGGCCCCGTCGAGCCGGTCGCCACCATCGATGCCGGGAACTCGGGCACCACGGCGCGGATCCTCCTTGGCCTGCTCGCGTCGGTGGATGGGCATTGCTCGGTGACCGGCGACGAGTCGTTGAAGCGGCGGCCGATGCTGCGGGTAGTCGCTCCTCTGAGGGCGATGGGCGCGGTGATCGACGGGCGTGCCCATGGGGATCTCTTGCCCCTCGCCGTCAGGGGCGGGGAGCTCGAGGGGCGGGACCACGAACTTGCGGTTGCATCGGCGCAGGTGAAGAGCGCGCTGCTCCTTGCTGGGATGCATGCGAGCGGAAGCACCGCCGTCACCGAACCAGGGGACAGCAGGGATCACACCGAGAACATGCTCCGTGCGTCGGGCGTCGATATCGAGGTCACGGATCGCACGGTGCGGATCGCTGGGGGGCAGCGGCCGGTCGCTATGCATTGGGATGTACCGGGAGATATCTCGAGCGCGATGTATCTGATCGTCGCCGCAGTGCTCCTGAGGGGGTCCGATCTCATGATCGATGGAGTGGGCCTCAACCCGAAGCGTTCTACAGCTCTTGATGTTCTGAAAAGGATGGGAGCCGATCTCGCGATCGATCCCACTTCGGAAGCCTCCGGCGAGCCCCGCGGCGAGATCCACGTTCGATCTTCGACCTTGCAAGCGTGCACGGTGGATGCTTCCGACGTCCCTCGCCTGATCGATGAGATCCCCGTGCTTGCGATCGCGGCCAGCCAGGCAGAAGGGGATTCGGCCTTCCACGGAGTCGGTGAGCTCAGGACGAAGGAATCCGACCGCTTGGCCGCCATCGTGGAGGGACTGCGCGGCCTCGGGGGCGAGGCGGAAGCGGCTGGTGACACCTTGTTCGTTCGCGGTCCTAGGAAGTTGAGCGGGGGGATCGTGGATTCGGGCGGAGACCACCGCATGGCCATGGCCTTTGCGGTCGCGGGTCTCGTCTCCTCCGCGAGCATCCGCATCAACGGTTGGAGCTGCGTACAGACGTCCTTTCCGACGTTCTTGGATCTCCTTGGAACCGCACAGGCGGGCGGTCGATGATCATCGCCATCGATGGTCCCGCTGGTGCGGGCAAGTCCACGACCGCGAAGGCGGTTGCGCGCGAGCTGGGCATTGCGCACATGGACACGGGAGCGATGTACCGAGCGATCACGCTGGCCTTCCTTCGGGACGGACTCGCTATCGACGATCCCAAGCAACTTGACGACCTGGTCGCCGCGATCGACGTTTCGCTTGATGATGGCTCTGTCCATATGGATGGGGTCGACGTCACAGGTGAGCTGCGTTCTACCGAGGTGACCGAAGCGGTTGCAGCGGTAGCGGCGACCCCCCCTGTTCGAGCGGCTCTCGTTCCCCTGCAGAGACGGCTTGCTGCGGAACGTGACATCGTGGTTGAGGGACGCGACATTGGCACGGTGGTGTTCCCCGGTGCCGAGGTAAAGATCTATCTGACCGCCTCCCCGAGCGAACGCGCGAAGCGAAGGACCCGTCAGTTGGGTCTCGAGGAGGCTCCAGAAACCGTGGATGAGCTCGAAGAAGAGATCCGCTCGCGCGATGATGTGGACGCGACACGAGAGGTGTCTCCGTTGGCCCAGGCGACCGAAGCCCTGTTGATCGATTCCACCACCATGACACTGGATGAGGTCGTCCGTTCGATCGTTGCCGCGGTAGAGAAACGCGACCGATGATCGGTCCGGAGGGCGATGTGGAGACCAGTGCGACGACCAGTGCGACGACCAGTGCGACGAGTAGCCAACGAGCGCCGGTCGTTGCCGTGGTCGGCCGTCCGAACGTCGGTAAGTCATCCTTGGTCAACCGCGTCTTGGGTCGTCGCGAAGCGATCGTGGAAGAGACCGCGGGGGTCACGAGAGACAGACACACATTCACCGCCGAGTGGCGTGGGCGTTCGTTCGAGTTGGTCGATACCGGGGGACTGGAGCCGGGTGCTCGAGGTCTCGAAGCGCGCGTCGGGGAGCAGGCTCAGGTTGCGATGGGCTACGCGGACGTGATCGTTCTGGTAGTGGACGCGACCGTGGGACCTCAGGCGGACGACCTCGTTGTTGCCGAGATGTTGCGGAGGTCGAACAAGCCGATCGTCGTCGCCGTCAACAAGGTCGATTCCGATAGGGACGAGGCCGAGATCTCTGCCTTCTATTCCCTCGGGCTCGGCGACCCCAATCCGGTATCGGCCTTGCATGGCCGGGGCTCCGGTGACCTGCTGGACCGGGTCCTGGCGGAGCTGCCCGAGAAGGCGAGCGACGACGAGGACGTGTGGGCCACCTTCGCGATCATCGGTCGCCCCAACGTGGGGAAATCCTCGCTCCTTAACGGGATGCTGAGAGAGGAACGATCGATCACCGACTCCGTGCCGGGCACGACCCGTGATCCCGTTGACTCCTACATCGACCTTCCCGATGGCCGGCGCCTTCGGATCTTGGATACGGCGGGGATGCGCCGGCAGGTTGCGATCAAGGATCCCCTCGAGTACTTCTCGTTCATAAGGTCACGCCGCACCCTGCAGAGGGTGGATGCAGTGCTGCTGGTTGTCGATGTTTCCGAAGGTGCGACCGGACTCGATCAGCGCATCGCCGAGGAGGTCGTCGAGGCGGGACGCGCATGCGTGATCGTGCTCAACAAGTGGGACCTCATCACCAAGGACGAAACCGATCGCGAACGCCTAGAGCGAGATATCGACAACAAGTTGAGATTCCTTCCGTGGGCCAAGGTGGTCCGGACCTCAGCTCTGACGAAGCGAGGTATCGACAAGATCCTGCCGGCACTGCTGGACGCGGTGGAGTCTCATCGCCGGCGCTTGGGTACGTCGGATGTCAACAAGGTTGTCGAGGAAGCTCAGGAGATGCGTCCCGCTCCTCGGTCATCCGGCCGCAACAACCGGATCCAGTACGCGGTCCAGGCCGACGTGGCGCCCCCTCGTTTCATCTTCTTCGCGAGCCATCGCCTGGACGACACGTACGTCAGGTACCTGGAAAGACGGATCCGAGAGCGGGAACCGTTCGAGGGAACGCCATTCCGCATGGAGGTGCGTAAGCGTCGACGGAAGGTCGAGACTTAAGGGTGGGAGCAGGGAAGGCGGCCGGTATCATCGGCCGCGCACAACGGGACGTGGCGCAGCTTGGTTAGCGCACTGGTCTGGGGGACCAGGGGTCGCCGGTTCAAATCCGGCCGTCCCGACCAGATGGATCGGATCGTCACTATCCCCAATGTCTTGTCGTTCCTCCGTCTTACCTCCGTGCCGGTGTTCGTCGCCCTCTTCGTGTCGGATCACACCGACGCTGCCGTGCTCTTGTATGGAGCAGCCGCCTGGACGGACTTCTTCGATGGATGGATCGCCCGCCGATTCGACCAGGTCAGCGAGCTCGGAAAGCTCCTCGACCCGCTCGTCGACAGGGTGTTCATCGCAGCCCTCGTGATCGCCTTCGTCGCGACCGAGGTCCTGCCTCTATGGGTTGCCCTGGCGATCGTCGGACGAGACGTGCTGATACTCGCGCTCTACCCATTCGTCCAGCGGAGCGCCGTGAAGAAGATCCGAGTGAACTTCGTGGGCAAGTGCGCTACGGCAGCCTTGCTCACCGGTCTTACCTATCTAGCTATCGGCGAGACGAGTCTGTCCTGGGGACACTGGTTCATCAATCCCGGCTACGCGCTCGTCGCTCTTGGGGCAGTGCTCTACTGGGTATCAGGAACGATGTACGCGCGTGAAGCTCTCGCGCTTAGGGCGAGTGGGGGGCCAACGGTTGCAACGTAGAGAGATGCAGGCAGTGATCATGGCGGGCGGCGAGGGCTCGCGCCTCCGTCCTCTGACCAGCAACGTCCCCAAGCCGATGCTGCCCGTCGCGAACCGCCCTCTGATGGAGCACATAATCGAGCTGCTGAGGCGCCACGGCATCACCGATGTCGTCGCCACCGTCCAGTTCCTCTCCTCGGTGATCCGCAACTATTTCGGCGACGGATCGGACCTCGGCGTATCCCTGTCCTACGCGACCGAGGACGTGCCGCTGGGCACCGCGGGTTCGGTGTTAGGTGCCCAGGACCTCCTTAC
>JAXDJQ010000236.1:0-9162 GCA_034667565.1 Actinomycetota bacterium | reverse complement strand
GGTCGGCTCCGACCACGCCGTCGACGACGAACAGGTCGCGGCCCTCGAGGTGCTGACGGATGCGATCGAACAACGCATCGAAAACCGCCGGTTCGATCGGTTGGTTCGTCTGACCCCAATCGATCTTTTCCTTCGACGCGCCGTGGCTCACGAAGAAGCGATCTTTCGGAGACCGTCCCGTCCGCTTACCGGTTTGCGTAACGAGCGCCCCGGAGATCGCGAGGATGCCCTCGTCCCGCGCTACGCAGTGTTCGACCAGGGCGGGCGCACTCAGGTTTCGGTAAACGTTCCCAGGGCTCTCGATCCCGGCCAACGCCTTGGATTGCACGTCACTTGCTCCTTAGTTTGGATTGGTGCCGCGAAGATTACCCGTTCAGCCCCTCCGGCCCCCTGCTAGACTCCCGCCCACTTCCGATAACCCAAGGAGGGGCCCGGGTGGCAGATGTACAGGCTTACATCCTGATTCAGACCGAAGTCGGCAAGGCGGCGCAGGTCGCTCAAGAAGTACGCGAGATCGATGGTGTCGATGCGGCCGAGGACGTAACCGGTCCTTACGATGTAATCGTGCGTGCGAGTGCCGCAAACGTGGACGATCTCGGCAAGCTCGTCGTGGCCAAGATCCAGGCGGTAGAGGGCATCACGCGGACGTTGACGTGTCCGGTAGTTCATCTCTAGACAAGCCCGAGTCTCAGCGGGGTCTCCACACCCGCGCAGTCCATCCGCCGCGACCCACCGAGCAGCCCGGTGAGTCGATAGTTCCGCCCATCGATCAGGTCTCCACTTACGCGTTCGACGACAGCGAGTCATTCGCGCGGGCCTCGGCCGACAGGGTGGGATCGGGCTACGTCTACACCCGCTGGGCGAACCGCACCACGGACGCGTTCGCCGTAGCTATGGCCGATCTCGAAGGCATGGAGGAGGCGGAGACCTTCTCGTCCGGGATGGCAGCGATCAGCGCCGCTTTCCTGGCACTCTGCGAACCCGGCGACAAGGTTGTCTCGGCCCGCCAGCTCTATGGGGGTACCCACTCGCTCACCGCCGGGCTGCTCCCCCGTTTCGGCATCCAAACCATCCTGTGCGACGTGGATGACTACGACCAGATAAAGGTGGAGCTCCAGGGAGCGAAGCTCTTCTACTGCGAGACGATCGGGAATCCCGCCATCAAGGTTGCCGATCTCTCTCGGCTTGGAGAGTTGGCGAACGACGCCGGGGTTCCGATGGTGGTGGACAACACCTTCGCCAGTCCCGTGCTCAGCCGGCCCGCGGAGCATGGCGCCACAGTGGTCCTTCACTCTGCAACGAAGTTCATCGGCGGACATCACGACCTGATCGGCGGCGTGATGTGTGCGGATCACGACACGATGTTGAAGGTGCGCGAGTGGACACGAGAGCTCGGACCGACCTTGGCACCCTTCAATGCGTGGCTGGCATTGCGAGGCATCGCGACGATGCCGTTGCGGGTCGAGCGCTCCTCCGATACGGCCCTGGAGGTGGCTCGATACCTCGAGGGCCACGAGGCAGTCGATCCCGTCTTCTACCCGGCGCTGGAGTCCAGCCCCGACAAGGATCTGTGCGACCGCCTGCTCGGGGGCCGCGGAGGAGGAACGCTCGCGTTCAATGTGGTGGGAGGCAAGCAGCGCGCGGCGCACTTCCAGGACAATCTCCGATTGATCAAGGCAGCTGCTTCGTTGGGCGGATCACATTCACTGTTGGTTCACGCGGCCAGTGTTACGCACACGCAACTGGACCCAGAGGAGTTGATCGCGGCCGGTATCTCCGACGGCTTCTGCCGCCTATCGATCGGACTCGAGGACCCGGCCGACCTGATCGAGGATCTAGCTCAAGCTCTCAGCTAATCCTCGGACTTGAAGTCGAAGGACCCTTCGAAGCCCTCGAACTCGCTGCGGATCTCGCGCGCCAAGAGATCCTCTACAAGCTGCTCGACCATCCAACCCTCGTGGCAGATCCTTACGACGTTCTCCGTGATCGGCATCCAAACGCCGGCTTCCTGTCCGAGCTCATAGATCGGCTTACAGCTCTTCACGCCTTCGGCGACCATGTTCATCGAGTCGATGATCTCGTCGATCTTCCGGCCTTTGCCGAGCTCGATGCCCACGTAATGATTGCGGGACTGCGGACTCGCGCAGGTCGCTATCAGGTCTCCGACGCCGGCCAATCCGAGGAACGTCAGGGGTTGGCCCCCGAACTTCACCGAGAAACGGGCTAGCTCTGCAAGACCGCGCGTCATCACGGTGGCCTTCGTGTTGTCGCCCAAGCCGAGACCGTCTGCCATCCCAGCCGAGATCGCGATCACGTTCTTGAAGGCCCCACCGAGTTCGCAACCGACGACGTCAGCGTTCCTGTAGACGCGAAAGGTTGGAGCCTGGAAGACGTTCTGCAACATCTCTGCGCTCTTCTGGTCCGTGCAGGCAACCGTCGAGGCCGCGGGAAAGCCCTTAACGACTTCCTTGGCAAGGTTCGGACCCGTCAGGACCGCAACGCAACTCTCGGTGATGCCGTCGACCTCTTCGCGGAGAACCTCGGACATGCGCTTGCGGGTATCGACCTCGATGCCTTTTGTGAGACTCACGTATTTCGGTTTGGCGCCGGCGATCGACGCGACCTCCTTCAACACCTTTCGGAAACCATGCGAGGGAACACCCATGACGATGACCTCAGCCTCGTTAAGGGCTTCTTCCAGATCGGAGGTGGCCACGAGACTTTCGGGGAGCTCCAAGTCGGGGAGGTACTCGGGGTTCTCGTGATACAGGTTGATCGTGTCGGCAAGTTCGGAACGTCGTGCCCAGAGATTGACCTCTAGCTCGGGCTTCTGCGCGGCGAGAGATGCGGTCGCTGTTCCCCACGACCCCGCACCGATGAACGCGACCTTCGTCGTCACGCGGCCCTCTTCTTCGGTCGCCGTCGATCCGGTACCGCAGGACGGAGGCTGGCGACGAGGCGCTGGATCTCTTCCATCACGTCCTCGCTGATCCGCCGCCAGTCATCAGTCGACTCGGGATCGCCGTGGGTTGGTATGGGCTCGCCGTTACGAACCAGGATGTCCTGACGCGGAGGCCACCAGTTCTTTGCAAAGCCCTTAGGCCAGATGTTCTGGGTACCCCAGACCGCGCAGGGGATCAGGGGGGCATCCGAACCAAGAGCGAGACGCGCGGCCCCCGTCTTCGGAGGCAAGGGAGCGAGGTCCGGGTCCTCGGAGATCGTCCCTTCAGGGAAAACGACGACCAGCTCACCTCTCTTCAGGGCGGCGAATGCCTTATCCAGTGCCATCGGCGCGGTAGCCGTTCCACGCTTGACTTCGATCTGCTTCGCTCCTCTGAGCACCCACGCGATGCGCTTGTCTTGGAACAGTTCAGACTTCGCAAGGAAGCGAGGTATGCGCTTCGCCTTGTCGACCGCATAAGCGGTCGCGAGTGGGTCTAGGTAGCTGATGTGGTTGAAGGCGAGGAGTGCTGGCCCGGTCAATGGGATGTTCTCGACCCCCTCGATGTTCCACCGGAACCAGGTGTGCAGGAAGGGCTTGAGGATCCCCTTCGCGATCGGATAAGTGGTCTCCAACGATCTCCCCCCGTAGGTGGCACCTATCATACGGAGCCTTGTGAAGAGCCATCATCTGACGATCGCGCAGATCTCAGACATCCACTGCGGCCACCCGATGTTCGATGGCGAGCTGTTGGACCACGCCATCAACGAGATCATCGACCTAAAGCCCGACCTGGTTGTCGTCGCCGGCGATCTGACGTCGGAGGGATACGCGCCGCAGTTCCGTCAGGCGAAGCGGTATCTCGATCGCTTGGAGGGCCTGGAGATGATGGTCATCCCTGGGAACCATGACCTGATGAATGTCGGATTCCTGCATTTCCGAGACTCGTTCGGGCGTTCCGACCGCGTCATCCGTCTACCTTTCGCCAACCCCGAGGGGGGCCAACCCACGCAGTACGCGACTGTGGTTGCTGTCAACTCCTCGAAACCAGACCTGGCCGAGGGCGAGGTCGGCCACATCCGCTACGACTGGATCCGCGCGTCGTACGAGTGGCCCGACGACTACCGCGTGTTCGTGTTGCATCACCACTTGGTGTCGGTCCCAGGCACTGGTCGCGAGCGCAACATCGTGTGGGATGCCGGCGATGTCATGGCCTTGCTCACCGAGCTCGAGGTCGACCTCGTGCTGGCCGGACACAAACACGTGCCGAACGTGTGGCAGTTCGGGGAGATGTTGCTGGTCAATTCCGGGACCGCCTCCACCTACCGGGTCCGCGGGTACACGAGACCCTCCTACAACGTGATCGAGATCGATGAGGAAAGGGTGCGCATCGTGCAGCGCTATCCCGGGCTCGGAGAGATCGTCGCAGCAAACTTCACCAGAGAACAGCGCAAGTTGGATCTGAATCCACAACTGGCTGGGATGTTCAATCGCGGAGCGTGGTCAGTCTGATCGAGAGAGGACCGGTGGGCACATGATCGTTCGTATCTTCGATACCTCGGTAGACCCCGGAGACGTCGAGCGCGGTAAGCAACTGTTCCGGGACGACGTCCAACCTGTCTTCGCGCGATTCCCCGGGTGTCACGGGGTCGAGATGTTGATCAGCGTCGAGGAGCACTCCGGTGACTTCGTGCAGATAGCAGCCGTCTCTCGATGGGACGACATGGCCGCGATCGAGGCGGCTACGAAGACGCCTGAATATGAGACCGCCTTGACGGAACTCCGCAAGCTCTTCGCTCAATCACCGATCGTGAGGCATTTCGAGACGATCGACTAGTCCGTGGACGCTGCTTCCGCTTGCGCGAATCGGAGAGCTTCGGCGTTGGGCCACCGAGCGTTCGCATGGGGGTCGAACGGATCGATGCGCTGACGTTGTTTCGTAGCCAGACGCATCATCACGTCGAGGGCACCTGGTTCTTCCTCCGCCGGGCGTAACTCGATCACTCCAGCCTCAACCGCGCGCTTGAGGTAATCCTCGCCCCGTTCGGTGCGAACGAGGATCATGGTCCAACCCTCCATGCCCAAGCCTCCACACGACAGGTCGGCGTGCTCCGCCGCGAAGTCGGGGCAGTGGTGACACCACTCGTTCGCATATGGCCGAGCTTCTTTCAGCGGGATGTCGACATCCGTCCCGTCGTCGAGGGTGACGATGACCTTGCCCTTGACGTTGACCTTCGTTACCCGGTCGAGGGGGATACCGCGTTCCTCTGCCACCTTCCCGACCATGAAAGCGTCGTAGTCGAAGGTCTCGGTGCACATCAGCCCGATGACGAGCTTGAGGTTGCGGGTCCATCGCTTGATGCCTTCAGCTGCCAGCTGCCTGACCGCCGTTGACTCGCAGGAGACACCGACGAGAGCGACGTTCTTGAGCTTGGCCTCGGCGGCCTTCTTCAATCCAAGCGGGGTGGCGCAGTAGGTGTAACGGGAGCCGGCACTCGCGAGTAGCTCCTCGGTCGATCGAACTAGCGCGGGCTCGTCGAGCCACGGGACCGATGCAGAAGGTTTAGCCACGACCGCACCATCGAGCTCGCCGGTATCCATCCCCCATGCCAGCAAGGCGGTGACCGTCCCTCCGTCCTGCCCGCGCTCCAGGAAGCGAGCCTCCGTGGCGCGCGTCAGTGTCTTGTATCGATAGACACCCTCGACCTTCTCGGCCGGACGGCGGCCGTAACCGAGGAGGTTCTCTTCGATGATGTCGAGGGACGGGCCTAAGCGTAGACATGCCATCGCGCAGAGAGAACAGCCCTCCTCGCCGTGAACGCAGTTGTCGAAGGGTGACCGCGCATCGGTCTGGACCGGATCGAAATCGGATAGCTCGAGCACCTTGTGAGGACACGCGACGATGCATGCCGAGCAGCTACAGCAGATCTCGGTCGCGACTATCTCCTCATAGAGATGCTTCCAGTGCTTCCGGTTGCTCGGCTCCATGGGGCCAAACCTTAGTCTGCTCGTGATGGACCCAGGACTGCTCCCCGTCAAGCAGCTAAGTCGCGCGAAGCAGCGCTTGTTGCCCCATGTCACCGACGAGCAACGTCACGAGATCGCGAGGGCGCTGCTGGACGACGCTCTCGATCTGTGCGCGTCGGCCACGCGATTCGAATGGTGGGTGGTGTCCGATGACGCCGAGGTGAGGCAAATCGCAACCGACCGTGGATTCAACCCGGTCGAGGACCCCGGTGAAGGTCTCAACCGTGCCCTCGAGGTGGGGATCGACACGATCAAGGGGGCAGGTGGAGACTCGGTGACGATCATCCCCATCGATGTCCCCCTCGCATGGACCGGGGACCTGCAAGACCTTCAAGACACCAGCGCGACCTCGGATGTGGTTGTGGTCCCCTCGAGGGATGGCGGCACGAACGGCCTCTATCTGTCTCCGCCCGACGCGATGAAGCCGATGTTCGGCGAGTTCAGCTTCAAAGCGCACATCGCGGAAGCGGAGCACTTAGGTTTGCGTTGCTCGATGCTGACACTGCCCCGCCTCGAGCTCGACATCGACACGATCGAAGACGTCGACGCGTACCTCGCACGACCAAGAGCGGCGGAGACGCGCACATCGAGGCTGCTCACCAGGATCCGTTCCTAAGGGCTAGTCCCCCGCCTTCTGGATGGCGACGCTCTCGGCGCGGCCGGCGAGCTCGTCGAGTCGGGCCGGCGTGGGGATGCGCACGCTTGGCCCATCCGCAAGAAGGATCGCTGCACCGGCGAACGATGCCCCCAGGAGGACAAGAACGATGCCCTGAGATGCGGTGCGCGCTCCGAAGGAGTAGATGCCGAAGCCCACGAGACCGAGACCAAGCGCTGCCAGCGTCAACTGAACGAACCTGATCGTTCGCCGCTGACGGGTCGGTGCAACCGGACCTCGATGGGCCCCACCGGTCATGGCTCTCTTCATGTGTGGACTCTAGACTTAAGTTATGGCGGGAACGGTCGAACGCATCCTGATAACGGCGAGCGAAGGACAGCCGATCGATGATGTCGAGTCGATCAACGCCCACGCGGGTCGTGGCTTGGAAGGTGACCGATACTTCGAAGGCAAAGGGAAGTTCAAGAAGCTAGAACCGAAAAGACAAGCGACCCTGATCGAATCCGAAGCCATAACGGCCGTTGCAAGGGATTACGGGATAGATGTCGACGCGGCGGACGTTCGACGCAACATCGTGACCCGGGGTATCGCCTTGAACCACCTAGTTGGCAAGACGTTCCGGGTCGGAGATGCGATCTTCAAAGGGATAAAGCTTGCCGAGCCCTGCGACTACATGCAGAAGATCGCGGGGAAGCCCATAAGAGAACCCCTCAAGCATCGGGGGGGTCTGAGAGCCGAGATCGTGGAGTCCGGATCCATCAGCGTTGGTGACGAGATAGCCCCGCTCGACTAATACCCCCGAAGCGAGTCGGCGACCGCACGCAGGGCCGCTATCTGTTCGAGAACCCGATCGGGGGCGGGCCCTCCCGCCTGGGAACGAGACTGGATGCTCTTGATCGGGTCGGCTAGGGATACGTCCTGTGCGCTGAACGAAGGGTCATAGGCGACCAGCTCATCGCCCGAAAGATCTCCGAACGCCTTATCGTCGGTCTCTAGGCCTCGCACGAGTAGACCCACACGCTCGTGAGCTTCTCGGAACGGCATCCCCCTCGCTACGAGTGCTTCGGCAAGGTCCGTAGCCCATGCCCCCCCGGCACGCGCGGCTCGCGCGAGTACCTCTCGATCGAACTCAAGGCTCACCAACAGGTTCGTCGTCGCCTCGAGACATCCGAGCGTGCGGGAAACGGTCGCCATGACCGGAGCCTTGTCTTCCTGCAGATCGCGGTCGTAGGCCAAGGGAAGTCCCTTCAACAGCGTGAGAAGGGTGATCAGGTCCCCGATTGCGGGGGCCGCGCGTCCTCGTACGAGCTCGGCGACGTCGGGATTCCGCTTCTGCGGCATCATGCTCGATCCCGTCGACCACGCATCGTCGAGGTGCGCGAACCCGAACTCACTGGCCGTCCACAACACGATCTCTTCTGCGAGCCGAGATAGATGGACCCCGCAAAGTGCAGCTGCATAGGTCAGATCAACCGCGAAGTCGCGATCGGATACCGCATCCATCGCGTTCGCAAAACCTGCGGAGAATCCAAGTTCCGCCGCTGCCACTGAGGGATCGATCGGTAAGGTAGTTCCTGCAAGCGCGCCTGCCCCTAGGGGTGAGACATCAGCCGCTCTCCGCGCTGCTTCGAAACGAGCCGCATCTCGAGTCAACGCGAAACCATGAGCGGCGAGGTGGAAGCCCAAGGAAACGGGTTGTGCTCTCTGCAGGTGGGTGTAGCCGGGCATCACCGTCCCTACATTCTCTTCAGCCAGCCGTGCGATCACATCGATCAGTTGACCCAACGACGTCTTTAGCGAAGTCGCTGCGTCTACGCACCAGAGCCTGAAGTCCGTTGCGACGAGATCGTTGCGGCTGCGGCCTGCATGTATGCGCCGTCCCGTCTCGCCGAGCTTGTCGGTAAGGACACGCTCGACGAAAGAGTGCACGTCTTCGTCGCGTGGGCCCGGGCCCAATCTTGCGGCCGAAGACTCCGCCAGGATCTCATCGCAAGCGTCGGCTACCGCGAAGACTTCCTCCGTTCCGAGCAGGCCCGCCTTCTCCAGCGCCCGGGCATGAGCTTTAGTCGCAGCTAGGTCGTATGGAAGCAGCGCCATATCCACGTCGATCGACGAAGTCAGGCGCAGCAGATCCGATGCCGGCTCCTGCGCGAACCGCCCCGACCACAGCGGTTTGCTATCGGTCACGCGCGTTTATCTCTGGCTGCATGAGTCTTGGTGGAGAGTCCCCAGATCTTCACGAAGCCGGCCGCCTGACTCTGGTCGAAGAGATCGCCCTCGTCGTACGTCGCCAGAGAAGGTTCGTAGAGAGACAGGTTGGATCGACGAGCGACAGGGAGACATCCACCCGGCGTCAATCTCAAGCGGACCTCGCCGGCCACATATGACTGTGTCGTTGCTGCGAAGGCGTCGATCGCCTCGCGCAATGGTGAGTACCAGAGGCCCTCGTAGACGAGGTCGGCCCACTTCGCGTCGAGAACCCTCTTCTCGCGACCAACGTAGCGCTCCAAAGTGAGGGCCTCTAGATCGGAGTGAGCGGCGATCAACGCCAGGGCGGCGGGAGCTTCGTAGATCTCGC
>JAXDJQ010000235.1:0-6521 GCA_034667565.1 Actinomycetota bacterium | reverse complement strand
CGATGTACGACAGTTCTGCGTTCGAGCACTCCCGACCACGACACGGGAGATGCACATTCGGGTAGACCGGCAGGTGGACATGACGAAGGTTCTTCGATCCACCAGCGGTGAGGGTCGGCCACCAGTGTGATGTCATTGCGCGGCCACTGCTCGGATGGGTAGGTGGTGTTGTCATCGATCTCGAGGCGGATGCTTTCCGGCGCGGCATACGCGAGCCTCGCGGTCATCTTCCGGACCGGGACCTCGGGGTGCCATCCTCGCTCGACGATCGAGAACGTTGCCTCGTAAGCCTCGAGGTCGCGTGCCGCGGCTCGAACCCTTTCCGTGATCTCGCTGGCGTTCGCGACTTCAGGTGAACCGTCTCCGAATGGGAGCGAGGCACCGAGAACGACGAGAGCTGCAGCTGCGGCCGAAACTGCGGCGATGCGCAACCGTTCGTGCCACGGTTGCAGCCTTGTGACAGTTGTTGCTTCGATCCGTCCCATGATCGCAGCGGCCAGGTCGGGGATGTCCTCGACCGGATGCACGCGAACGAGCTTGCGAACCGCTCGGAGTGCCGCTTCTTCCGACCGGCATCGATCGCACCCTTGCAGGTGGGCCTCGATGCTCGCCCGCTCCACGGGCGGCGATTCGTCATCGATGTACGCGGAGAGCTCATCTTGGATCCGCTCGCAGGAGTCAATGCTCATCGGAGCTCTCCAGCTTCTCGGATAGGGCGCGTGCAAGTTGTTGGCGACCGCGGTGGACGCGGCTCTTGACGGTTCCTTCCGGGATCCCGAGGACCACTCCGGCATCCCTGTAGGACTCGCCCAACATGTCGATCAGCACGATCGGCTCCCGAAGTTCGAGGGGGAGGGCGACCAGCGCGTCACGAACCTCGACCGTCGTCGACTGCTCTGTATGAACGATCTCTCGCTGCATGTGAGCCCGCTCGACGAGGATCTGTCTGCGCTTGGTCTTGCGCAGTTCGTCAAGTGCGCAGTTGCGGGCGATGGCGAAGACCCATGTCGAGAACTTCGAGTCGCCTCTATAGCGCGGCAGGAACCTGAAGATCCGCACGAAGGTGTCTTGAGTGACGTCGTCGGCCATGGCTCGGTCGTTCGTGAGGTGGGCACACAAGCGCCATACGTCTGCCTGGTAGGCCCGGACGAGGACCTCGAATGCTCGCGTGTCACCTCTCCTAGCGGAGCTGAGGATCTGGGGATCGGGCTCGTCCACGGCGCCCTCCACGGGCGGTCAGTTGTCACGGTCATCGTGCCACCTCATGCCCATGAGACTCGGGCTAGGCCCCCGTGGTTCGTTCCCTTCGATGGCTATCCGTCCGTCTTCAGTGGCATCTGGGGCCGTCGCGAAGTGCCATCCTTTCCGGATGGCGTACCTCGGCAATCTGACCTGCAGTGATTGTGGCCTGACGTTCACGGCCCGGTGGGGGTCTTTCGAGGGGGCCGACGAGTATCGCTGTGGGAACGACCACGTCGTCCACGTACATCCCGAAACGGGCTCGATCCTTGCCCTCGATGGTGATTACATCGACGCTCCCAGCCTGGTCGAGCTGCGAGGGCACTGTCCCGTTTGCGACGAGGAGCTCAGAACTGGGGTCCTGCCCTGCTGTCCGGTCTGCGGGAGCCGCAACCACGAGGTGGCGATCGCCGGTTCCCTCGGTTAGCACTCCATCTATCCGAGTGCTAACCACGGTAGACTCGGCGGCCTATGGCAACGCCTGACAAGAGCCTCGACGAGCGCAAGGCTCTGGTCCTAAGGGCCATCGTGTCCCACTACGTCAGCACCGGCGAGCCGGTCGGATCCAAGACCCTCGTCGATCGCTACAAGTTACGGGTCTCGCCCGCAACGGTGCGAAACGACATGGGAGCTCTCGAGGAGCAGGGCTACATCTACCAACCCCACACGAGCGCGGGGCGGATCCCGACCGATACCGGCTACCGCTTCTTCGTCGACGCATGGGGGAGCGACGTTCGCCTTCCCGCCGAGCAGGCCCAGCAGATCCGGAGCTTCTTCGGTCAGCCCCGGTGGGAGCTCGAGGACTCCTTGCGGCAGACCGCGTCGCTGCTCTCAGATCTGACCGACCACGCTGCAGTCGTCTTCGCCCCGGTTCTGGATCGCAGCGTCATACGACACGTCGAGCTCGTCCGTCTATCGGCGGGTCGTGCGATGGTCGTGCTCGTCACGGACAACGGTCTCGTCGAGAACCACGTGCTTTCTGTGTCTGAATCACTCGCAGACCATGAGCTGGAGGCAGCCTCGTCCACCTTGAATCAGATCGCGGTCGATCAACCCCTTGACTCGGTGGACGAGACGATCAGGTCGAGCGTTGAGAGGTTCCCAGCAGACCTGAGGGAACCGGTCGCAGCAATCGCAGATGCGTTGCGCGAGGACCTTGCCCATAGGGAGACGGATCGCGTCTTCCTTGAAGGTGCAGCCAACATCGTCGACGAGCAGAAGTTCGCCGACCTAGAGACCGTTCGCCAGGTGATCGGGGCTCTCGAGAATCGTCGGTTGTTGCTCGAGGTGATGGCCGACGCCCTGTCCGTTCAGAACGTGTCGGTTCGGATCGGGTCGGAGAACCAAGCTGAAGGGATGCAGTCCAGCTCGGTGATCTCCGCGTCGTACGGCGTCGGGGGACACATCCTGGGCTCGCTTGGCGTGGTCGGACCCACGCGCATGGATTATCGGAAGACCATCGCTGCCGTTTACGAGGTGTCTGCCAACCTCGGTCGCATGTTGACCGAACTGGGGATGTAGCGGGACCTATGGCGGATCACTACTCGACCTTGGGCGTCGCTCGTGACGCGAACCCCGAAGAGATCAAGAAGGCGTACAGGCGGCTTGCGCGCGAATTGCATCCGGATGCGAACCGAGAGGATCCCGAGGCAGAGGAGCGGTTCAAGGAAGTTAGCCGGGCGTACGAGACGCTGTCCGACCCTCACAAACGTCAGCGCTACGACACCTTCGGTGATGAGCGCGCGGGCGGCGGCAATTTCAGTGACTTCGGGGGGATCTCGGACATCTTCTCGACCTTCTTCGGCGGCGGGTTCGGTGGCGGAGGCCCCCGTAGAGGACCGGGTCGTGGGTCGGACATCCTGGCCGAGGTCGAGCTCACCCTCGAGGAAGCTGCGACGGGGGCCGAGCGCGAGGTCGAGGTGACAACACTCGCCGAATGCAATGACTGTCATGGAAGCGGTGCGGCGCCCGGAACCTTTCCAGTGAGCTGTACCGAGTGCGGCGGGACGGGCGAGCTGCGCGAGGTGCGCCGGACGATGCTCGGCAACATGATCACTGCAACCACCTGCCCGCGCTGTCGAGGAGCCGGAGAAGAGATCGTCGATCGATGCAAGAACTGCGAGGGCAGCGGCCGGATACAGGTCACCGATTCCCTCACCGTGCAGATCCCACCCGGGGTCGACGACGGTGCCCAGCTCCGAGTCAGCGGCCGCGGAGAGGCGGGCGTACGCGGTGGCGGTGCGGGAGACCTCTATGTAGCAATCAGGGTTGCCGAACACGACGTCTTCCGTCGCGCGGGGGCAGATCTCGGGTGCGAGGTCGAGGTCCCCATGACCGTCGCTGCCTTGGGAGGCGAGATCGATATCCCCACCCTGGATGGGCCGGAACGCGTCGAGATCGAACCCGGAACCCAAGCGGGTGAGGTGATCCGCTTGAAGGGTCGTGGCATGCCGCGCCTCCAAGCCAGAGGGCGAGGCGAGATCGTGGCGATGCTACGCGTCTTGACGCCGACCGAACTCAGCGAAGAGCAGGATGAGTTGCTGCGTCGTTTCGCGGAGCTCCGGTCGGAAGCGACCGGCAACAAGGGCAGCATGTTCGACCGGATCAAAGAAGCGTTCAGTTGAGGTGAGCAGCACCCCCTGGTTCATCGCGACCCCGGATGCGTGGACCGATTCCGAGGTCACGCTCCCGGCCGATGAGTCGCATCACGCGTTGAAGGTGATGCGCGTGACGCCTCCCGACGTGATCGTGGTCACGGACGGCCATGGCCGGGTCGCCCGCTGTGCGGCATCCCGCGTGACTGACGGTGCATTGATCGCAGAGATCCTGGCGGTCGAAGAGAGGCGCGCCGTCAAACCGCAGATCGTGGTCTATCAGGGGGCCGCGAAAGGCAGCAAGGTCGATTCGATCGTCGAACGACTGGCGGAGCTTGGTGTTGCCGAGGTCTGGGTTTACGAGAGCTCTCGGTCGGTCGTCAAATGGGGCGAGGCAAAGGTTGCGAAGCTGGGGGAGCGCTGGCGAGCCATCGCCCGCTCGGCCGCCAAGCAATCGCGTAGTCCGTTCATCCTCGAAACCGGTGGCGGAATGTCGTGGACCGAGCTCCTTCGCCGCGTGGCGAAGGAACCGCATACGGTCGTGCTCTGGGAGGAAGCCTCTTTCCCATTGCGCACGGCTTTGGTCGGCACCACCGACCGCGTCGCGCTGGTCGTCGGTCCCGAAGGTGGCCTCGACCGCTCCGAAGCCGAATCCTTGGCCGATGCGGGAGCCCAACTCGTCTCTCTCGGCCCCCAGATCCTCCGCACCGAGAACGCCGCGGTAGTAACCACGGCCGCCCTGCAGTACCACTACGGCCTTCTCGGCTAACTGAAGGTCTAGTTTTGGTCTATGGCGACGTATCGCTTCACTACCCTCGGGTGCCGGCTGAACCAGGCCGAGTCGGATTCGATGGCGGAGGTCCTGGCGGAGTCCGGTCTCGACCCTGTCGCACAGGGCGCCGACCCGGATGTGGTGGTCGTAAATACATGCACGGTCACCCGTGAAGCAACCAAGGCATCGCGCATGGCGTTGCGCCGAGCGGTTAGGAACCATCCCGAAGCCAAAGTTGTCGCGATCGGTTGCTACGCCGTCTCTAACCCTGACGAGATAGCGGCGATCGATGGAGTCGATCTCGTTCTGGGAAACACCGAGAAGGAATCCTTCGCCGAGGCTCTCGGGGCGCACGTGGCTACAAGCCCTTTGATGCAGGTTGGGTTCCGGAAACCACCAGGAGCACACTCCGTCCAACCCATGCGGGTGAGAGCGAACCTGAAGGCGCAAACCGGGTGCGATGAATGGTGCACCTTCTGCATCATCCCTAAGACGCGCGGCCCTCTGAGGTCGATGGACGAAGACGCCTTGATCGCAGAGGCCACCCAGCGGGTCACCGCCGGGGCCAAGGAACTAGTACTAACCGGTGTTCACCTCGGCAAGTACAGGTTCGATCGCGACGGGGATGAAAGAGACCTGATCCGTTTGTTCCAGCGACTTCTCGATATCCCGGGAGTGTTGCGACTGAGACTCTCGTCCATCCTGTCAGCTCACCTGACCGAAGAGGTCATCGATTACCTCGCGTCGGAGCCACGTGTATGCCGTTACCTGCACGTACCTCTCCAAGCCGGTCACGATGACGTGCTCAGTGCGATGCACAGGCCTTACCGCATCGCCGATTACATCGAACGGGTCGAACGCGCGAAGGCTAAGCTCCCCGGGCTAGCACTGGCGACCGACATCATCGTTGGGTTCCCGGGCGAGACCGAGGAGCATTTCCAAGCCACGCTCGACGTTGTCCGCAGGGTCGGCTTCTCAAAGCTGCACGTGTTCCGATATTCGGCCCGGGAGGACACCGCTGCTGCGTCCATGGCCGACGCGGTGTCGCCGGAGGTGAAGAAGGACCGGTCGAAACGATTGATAGACCTTGGGAACGAGATAAGAGCCCGGTTCCTCAACGATCACCTCGGCCGTCCTCTCGATGTGCTCGTCGAAGACGAACGCGATGTCGATGGCGTGAGTATCTGTTCGGGACAGACCGACGATTACGTGCGGGTTTGGTTCGAGGCATGTGGTTTGCTCGGGCGTGTTGTCCGGGTGAAGGGGCACGAGGTCAGATCTGATGGGATCAGAGGAGGCAGCCTTGTCGCAACAAGCTGATTGCCTGTTCTGCAAGATCGTCGCGGGAGAGGTCCCTTCTGACAAGGTGCTCGAGACCGATGATGTGCTCGCTTTCCGGGACATCAACCCCGGGGCCCCCACCCATGTCCTGGTGATACCCAAGCGCCACGTCGCGTCCGTGCACGAGCTCGAGCACTCCGACGCGGAGGAGGTGGCGAGCCTTTTCGATGCGATCAAGCAGGTCGCCGAACAGGAAGGGGTCGCCCACGGCTACCGCGTTGTGACCAACGTCGGTGCCGATGCCGGGCAGAGTGTCTTTCACCTCCACCTCCATGTCCTTGGCGGGCGACCTCTCAGCTGGCCGCCGGGCTAGGCCGAGGAACGCTCCCGCAGCCCCGTTTTCCCTGCTAGCGAGGCGAAAGCGGACCGAAGGTAAAATATGGACTTCTGATGCTCACCCATACGCAGGTCAAGATCCTCGTCCCCGGTCACCACGACATGGTCCGCCTCGTGGGAGCTCGCGACGAGCTACTCAAACTGATCGAAGCGGCCTTCGATACCAAGATATTGGTGCGGGGCAACGAGATCGTCGTGACGGGGGAGACCGTCGAGACCGAGCGCGTCTCTCGCCTCTT
>JAXDJQ010000234.1:0-3625 GCA_034667565.1 Actinomycetota bacterium | reverse complement strand
GTGCTATCCCAGTCGATGTCGAACGTCGTCGGTTCGTAGGCCCATTCGATCTCGTAGAAATCGAGGAGCTTCGCGAACTGTCGTTCGCTGTTATGTGCAAAGTTGACCTGCTCGTGGGGAAGGGGCGGAAAAGTAGGTCCGTCGGTTCCCTCTGGGATGGCTACCCCTCCCGGGCGGTCGGCTGCGTGTCGGTGGTGGTCGAAACGTATCCCACCTCGGCCTCCGTGGGACGGAGTTCGCGAAGGGTTCCTTTCAACTCTTCGCGCACCCTCCCGACCGCGACGATCGAGCCAAGCACTCCTTGACCGGAGCGCAACAGATCGATGACTTCCTCATCGCTGGTGCAGGCATAGACGCTGCTTCCGTCGGTCGCGATCGTTACCTTCGACCAGTCATCGGCGATGTGATCGCGCACGTAGTCGATGGCCGAGCGGATCTTCTGCAAGCTGGCGCCGGCGTCGGTGAGGCTCTTGATCAGCTTCAGCTGTAGGAGGTCGTTGAACGAGTAGAGGCGCTGCGTACCGGAGCCCTTGGCCTCCTGGATCGTGGGACTCACCAGGTCGGTACGGGTCCAGTAGTCGAGCTGGCGGTAGGTGATGCCCACGATCTTGCACGTCTGTGGGCCGCGGTACCCCATGGTCTCGATGGCCTCCATGTTTCCTCCCCGGTAGAGCGTTCCAGCGATCTGAGATGAAAGCGGGAAAACACATCCCCGTAGTTACGGGGGTGGAAATCGTAGACCCCCGCGCGCGCGCTGTCAACGATAAGGGTCAGGCCCGAGTTGAGGCTTTCTGGTGAGGCTAGGAATCGCCCGCGAAGTCGGCGGGACTGACTTCATCGAGGAACTGCCGGAAGCGCTCAACCTCGGTCTCTTCTTCGTCCTTGAGCTCGATCCCCGCCTGGTCAAGAACCTCTTCAGCGGCATAGATCGGCGTCCCGGTCCGAACGGCCAGTGCGATCGCGTCGGAGGGCCGCGACGAGACCTCCACGGCCTTGCCTTCGCGACCCATGCGGATGGTCGCGTAGAACGTCGAATCAACCAGGTCGTTTATGAGGATCCGGTCAACGCTGACGTCCGTCTGATTGAGGATGTCACGCAGAAGGTCGTGAGTCATCGGTCGGGGCGTTTCGATCCCCTGGAGTGCGAAGGCGATAGCGGTTGCTTCCACGGCGCCGATCCAGATCGGCAGGTAACGCTCGCCGTTCACCTCTTTGAGCAGCACGATGGGCTGGTTCGAAGGAAGCTCGACCCGAACGCCCACCAACGACAGCTCCAGCATCGTCCGAGGCTAACAGAGTCGCCCTGCTAACCCTTCTCGTACACGGCATCTGCGAGGAGCGATGGGTCGCTTCCCAGGCGTGCCTGATCCTTGACCGCGAGGATGTCGGGAACGTTGCGGAACCGTCCGTCCAGGTCCATCCCGTAACCAACGACGAAGACATCCGGTATCTCGAAACCCTTGTGCTCCAAGGGAACCGGGATGATCCGCCGGGCTGCCTTGTCGAGCAACGTGACGGTTCGCAGGCTGCGCGGGGCGCGCTCCCCCAACGTCCGCCGCAGGTACGTGAGGGTTAGACCGGTGTCCACGATGTCCTCGACGATCAGGACGTTCCGGTCACTGATGTCGGTATCTAGATCCTTCACTATGCGGACGACGCCCGACGAATCGTTCGAGCCTCCGTAGGAAGTGATGGACATGAAATCCACTTCCAGCGGGATGTCCATGGCGCGGATGAGGTCGGCCAAGAAGAGGGTGGAACCCTTGAGGATCGAGATCGCGACCGGGACCCCGTCGTCGGGCAACGCATCCGCCAACTCGGATGCAAGCGACCGGATCCTTTCGTGCAGAGATGCACGCGAGATCAGCGTCTCGACGACGTCTGGAAGTGAGGCCTGGTCGGGCACCGTTATGGGGTCCCCACGAGTTCGCCGACGGCTCCGATGAGGCCGCTGAACGCGTCGCTGATCCACGACCTGTCCTCGACATGGACCGCCGAAAGCGCCACAGCGGGAACGGTGCCGATCACCCCATCAGCGCCCGTAACCACAACGCGTCCCACCCGGTCGCCTGCGGAGATCGGAAGCGTGACCACATCGTCCGGAACGAATCTCAGAGACAGATCTTCGGGGGAAGCTGGGTCGCGCAGGCGACCTCCCGTCACAACCGCCGTCGAGCCGCCTTCCGAAACGATCGCGCCGACCTCCGTTCCCATATCTAGAACTATCGCCCGAGCGAGCTTCTGCCATCCGTAATCGAGCAAGACCCGAGCATCTTTCGTTGCATCGATGGAGTGCATCGCGACGGCGATCAGGGTCCGGCCGCCTCTCCGGGCGGATGCCACCAGGACGTTCCCGGCGTCGGCCGTGAATCCCGTCTTGACCCCGGTAGCGCCCGGATAACTGTCAAGTAGAAGATTACGGTTCTCCAGGAGGATCGAACCGCCCGGCCCCGCTATCGACGTGCGTGCGGTTGCAACGATCGGAGCGAGGATGGGATCGGCGAGGACCTTGCCCGCGATCAGGGCCAGATCCCGGGCACTGGAGCCGTGGCCGGGCATGTCTAGGCCGTGGGCCGTCACGTAATGGGTGTCCGTGGCGCCTATGGACCGGGCGAAGCGGTTCATCTGTCTCACGAAAGCGGACTGGCTACCGGCCACGAGCTCGGCCAGAGCCACCGCGGCGTCGTTAGACGAATCCATCAGGAGTGCGTGAAGCAATGCGTCCACCGTGAAGACGTCCCCCTCGTGGAGGTCCAGCCCTCCCCCGCCAACCCCAGCTGCGGTAGCCGAGACTCGGACGATCTCGCCGGGGGATGCCTCCTCAACCGTTAGAAGGGCGGTGGTCATCTTCGTCGTGCTGGCATTCGGTAGCAGCGTCCCGGCGTTGCGAGCGAAGAGCTCCGTGCCGGTGTCGTCGACGATCAGGCATGCGCTACAGGTGACCTGTGGGGGCGGGAAGGGACGGGCGATCGCGGGTGCCGGCAGGACCACCAGCCCAACGCTGAGTACCCCTGCAAGGAGCGCGCACAGCCACTTCGATCGACTTATAGACAAATCCACTCGTCTACAGATCTACAGAAGATCGCGCATGGTGGAGCGCAACATCGCATCTCGGAAGCGCTGGGCCAGGCCCATGATCTCGTTGACCGAGCGATTCGCTTCCTGCTGTGCTTGAGGATCCCGGCGCCGGGCCACCGGTGAGACGATCTGCTCGAAGAAGGCCGACTCACGTTCGGCGAAGTGTCGGTACATCTTGAGATGGCGGGGCTCGACCCCATATCGGAACAACCCGGCGGCCGCCTTGGCTGCGATCAGATCGTCGCCGTCGAAGGTCTCCTTGCTCCCATCGAGGATCCCGAACTCCATCAACCCGTTCAGCTGGCGCTCGTCCAGCCCCGCTGCGGGACCGAGCTCGGCCGCCGTGAGTGAGATGTCTCCACTAGGGGTTGAGGGTTCCGGTGTCGCCCCCGGCACCCTCTCGAGGGATGGTTGAGGGATGGGAGCGGTCGGACTTTCGCCGTTGCCTCCCGCAAGTCGTTCCTTGATGACCTTCAATGGGAGGAACTGATCCCGCTGGAGACTGAGGATGTATCGCAAACGCTCGACGTCCTTCTCGAAGAACTTC
>JAXDJQ010000233.1:0-3036 GCA_034667565.1 Actinomycetota bacterium | reverse complement strand
CATAGAACTCGATCGTCTTGGAACCTATGCCCGCATTGCTGTCTCGATCGGTGAGTTTTGCGACCAAGCTGCGTTTGGAGGACTTCCCGGTCAGGGCGATCGTTGTCGTGGTGTCTTCTTGCTCGACGATGAACTCGCGCCTCGTTGACGTCGGGAGAAGCTCCGGTCCGACCCCCGCGTACGCTGCGACGAGGTCGTAAGTGCCGGGGACCATATCGAGAGACCTCGTGACCCGTGCGATCCCCGCTGCGTCCGTGCGAGCGGTGTAGGAGCGGCTCTCTTCACCTTGGAGAGTGAACGTCACCTCTTGTCCTTCTAGGGGATCTCCGGAGGCTGTCTTCAGGGACGCTTCGAAGACTGCATCGTCTGAGTACTGGCCGCCGCGGGCCGAAGCATCCGTGAAGGTGATTGCAGTCGTGACGGGTCCGGGATCGAGGGCTGCGGGCTTGATCGCAACGACGTAAGCGCTGCGCTTGGAATTCAGCGTGATATCGAAGCCCTGCGTCAGTTGCTCAGAGGTGACCGTGCCTACCTTGTCTCCCGAGGGAGCCTCGAAGAGGTCGAACGTCTTTCCTTCGGGGACATTCTTGAGTTTCACGGTGGCAGTAGGCGAGTCTGATTCTTGGCGGAACGCCAAGAGGCTCCCTTGCGCTTCGTCCGGATCCCATGACTGGAATGCCGTCCACCCCTTGCTGAGGGGATCTCCGAGTAGCGGGTAGACGACGCCGCTGAGGATGTCTTGGTTGGCCTTGTAGAAGTCGATCCACGGGCGCGCCTGTTCGATCGTTGCGTCGGGCAACTTCGTGATGTCACTGAAGAACGTGGGGTGAGAGAGCAGGGCCGCGGCCATCCGCGTGTCGATGGAACTTGGATCGTTGCGTTCACCGAGGAAGTGCTGACCGATAGAGAACGCCGGCACGTATGGGCTGAGGTTCCAGAGGTTGTGCAGCAGATGAGGGACCTCAGGGCTTCCGTTCTGGAACCACGAGGGGCCGCGGGCAACCGACTCGAAGGGGAAGAAGCGGTAATCGTTGGTCTCATCGGTTTGGAAAGTGACCTCGGGGTGGTCCGAGCGCAGGCGGTCGACCATCGCTCGGAAGCGCTCCCGGTAGTCGTAGAGATCACCTTGCCCGGCGCAGTCGGCCCACACCAGGAAGTCGAACTTGAAGTAGCTGACGTCCCAGGCTTCGATCGCGTGTCGGATGCGTGCTTCGATGTGGGGGATCGCATCCGGCCCCCACATGCCTAATCCAGCCTCGTTGGAGCCGCCGTTCGGGTCTTCCGCGTTGTATGCGGTCAATGGACCGTTGATCGGCCAACAGGCCCATTCGGGATGCGCCTTGAAGGTCTCTGAGCCTTGCGGATTGAAGTGCATCGGGCTCATCCACAGTCCGAGCTTCATGGGCGCGATCAATTCCCGCACTCTCTCGAAGTTGCAATCGGTGAACCGAGGTGGGTACAGCATCCGGTAATCGCGGTGTTCCTCGCCGGAGGCGTCCTTGCAATCCGGGTACCAGTCGCCAGAGTTCGCCTGCCAACCATCGTCAAGGATGAAAGTGTCGATCCCGAGTGCGCGGGCCTTAGGAGCCGCCTGCGCGATGACGCTTTCGACCATGTCGTCCTTGGCGCCCGTGGAGAAGCCGTAGCCCTCGGTCCCGTTGGAGTTGAAGGTCACATCGTGCGCGTAGGGGCCTAGCCGGTGCTCGGCCAGATACTCGTGGAACTGCCATTCGGCGTCGCCATCGTGCGAACCGAACCCCATGAACGACGGCTCGAGGGCCAGGGATGTGCCCGTAGTAAGGGCACGCTGCCGAGCCTTGGCCGGGGTCGGGTTCTCGACGTGGATGTTCTCCTCGAAGGGCCCCAGAGAGAGGATGTCTCGAGAGTGATCGACGACGAGGCTCAGACTCGAACCGTCGTAGGCGACACGCGATGAGGGCTGATCGTTGCGCTCCATCACCAAGAAGACCTGCCGGTTGCCGTCGCCTGCGGAGATCCACTGACCAGGGCCCGCGATGGGCTCACCTTCTTGCCCCGAGTGCGATTCACGCCAAGTACCCGGGTGGGCGTCGCCAACCGCTACGTCTGGGCCGTCCCACGGCTCCTTGGGATCGCGCCAGTCCGCACCGGCCCTGAACGCGTGCATCGTCGGCACGACCTGGCTCCCGACGGCTGCGGAATCGAGTGAGTAGCCCGACAGGGACAGAGGAACCTTGGGTTCAAGCGTGGTGCGCGCCTTGAAGCCCGCCACACCTTCATAGATCTCGATCGTGCGCGTCGCGTCGAGTTCTGTGGTCGTGAGGCCGACTCGGATGCGAAGGCCAGGCCCGCTGATCTCGTCTACCTCAACCCCAGACACCGCGAAGTCCGTGCTTGCAAGCTGCACTGCGCCGAGATCGAGTGTGAAGTCCGGACCTGCCCCTGCCCAAGTCTTCGACCCGTCACGCAGGTCGGAGATCGCACTGGTACCGAAGGAGCCGAGGTCCCATTTCCGTTCCACGAGACCGTTACCGACCTCCAACTCCTCTTCGGATACATGCGCGTAGGTGTCACCGGACTCATAGGTGGTCGTGTTTCCAGGATCGGTAGGTGTGGGGGAGGGAGAGGGATCGGTCTCGCTCGACCGGTAGATCGCCGATGTCATAGCGAGAACGCCCAGTTGGTTGCGGCAATAGGTGGTGTCGTCGCCCAAAGGTTGATCACAGGCCTCGCGACGCTGCTCTTGTGCATCGGGCTCGAAGATCTCGGCGCGCGCCCACTTGCCCGCAGGAAGAGTGAATCCGTACGTGAAGGAATGTGAGGTGACCGGGACGGGGGCGAAAGCCTCGACACCACCGTCGGTGACGACGCGCAGCATCGACCCGGGGGCGCCGTCGACGCGGACGCGCAGGGGGGCGGCGGTCGGCACCGTGTCACCGACCATCGATTCGTAGCTCCCGTCGCCGTTCGAATCGGCTTCGAGGAAGATCTGCGGGCCTCCGTAGTTCGGGGGTTGATGCGAGATGAATGTGTGACCGGCTCGCAACCCCTCGAGGA
>JAXDJQ010000232.1:0-2755 GCA_034667565.1 Actinomycetota bacterium | reverse complement strand
GACGGCACCTTCGAGCAGGTGCAGGCCCGCGACGCCGAGATCGTCCAGGAACCGACGGAGCAGCCCTACGGCATCCGCGACTGCGCTGTCCGCGATCCGGCGGGGAACCTGGTCCGGATCCAGGAGCTGCGCTGAGCCGTTGTGGAACCCCAGACAACTGCACCGACGACTGATCCGGACGACCCGCGGATCCAGGCGGCCGATCGCCACGATGTGATCCGCGTGCACGGCGCGCGGGTGAACAACCTCAAGAACGTCAGCATCGAGCTGCCCAAACGCAGGTTGACGGTGTTCACCGGCGTCTCCGGTTCGGGCAAGAGCTCGCTCGTGTTCGGCACGATCGCGGCCGAGTCGCAGCGGCTGATCAACGAGACCTACAGCGCCTTCTTGCAGGGTTTCATGCCGACGGTGGGGCGACCGGATGTAGACGTACTGGACGGCATCACGACGGCGATCATCGTGGATCAGGAACGGATGGGGTCCAACCCACGCTCCACCGTTGGGACCGCCACCGATGCGAACGCGATGCTCCGCATCCTCTTCAGCAGGCTTGGGAAGCCGCAGATAGGGCCGCCCATCGCCTTCTCCTTCAACGTGCCGACCCGGAGAGCAAGCGGCGCGATGAACGTTGAGAAGGGCGAAGGGAAGCGGGTCGTGGTGCGCGACGCGATCTACCACGGTGGCATGTGTCCACGCTGCGAAGGCATGGGCTCAGTCAATGACTTCGATCTGTCCGCTCTTTACGACGACAGCTTGTCGCTGAATGAAGGCGCGCTCACGATCCCCGGCTACAGCATGGACGGGTGGTACGGGCGCATCTTCCGCGGCTGCGGCTTCTTCGATGCGGACAAACCGATCGCGAAGTACACGAAGAAGCAGATGCATGATCTCCTCTACAAAGAACCGACAAAGATAAAAGTCGACGGGATCAACCTGACCTACGAGGGTCTGATCCCGAAGATCCAGAAGTCATTCCTGTCGAAGGACGTCGACGCGCTCCAACCGCACATCCGCGCGTTCGTGGAGCGTGCGGTGACGTTCCAGACCTGTCCCGAATGCGACGGCACCCGGCTCAACGAGGCGGCCCGATCCTCGAAGATCAAGAAGAAGAACATCGCCGAGGTTTGCTCGATGCAACTCAGCGATCTTGCCGAGTGGCTTCGAGAGCTAAAGGAGCCCTCGGTGGGCCCTTTGCTTGCCGGTTTGCAACATCTGCTCGACTCGTTCGCCGAGATCGGACTCGGTTACCTGTCGCTCGACCGGCCATCGGGGACGCTTTCGGGCGGTGAGGCGCAACGCACCAAGATGATCCGCCACCTCGGTTCCTCGCTTACCGATGTGACCTACGTCTTCGACGAGCCGACCATCGGTCTCCATCCCCATGACGTCGAGCGGATGAACGATCTGCTAATCCGCTTACGAGATAAGGGAAACACAGTGCTAGTCGTCGAGCACGAGCCGGAAACGATCGCGATCGCCGATCACGTCGTCGACCTCGGCCCAGGCGCGGGTAGTGCAGGCGGGGAAGTCGTGTTCGAGGGCACCGTCGAGGGGCTTCGTGGCAGCGACACGCTCACCGGCCGTCATCTCGACGATCAAGCAGCTCTCAAAGAAACGGTGCGAACGCCAACCGACAAGTTGAAGATCCGGGGCGCTACGACGAACAACCTGAAGAAGGTTGATGTCGACATCCCTCTGGGGGTGCTTGTGGTTCTGACCGGAGTCGCCGGATCCGGCAAGAGCTCTCTCATCGACGGCTCGGTGGCGGGCCGCGACGGAGTCGTTGCGATCGACCAGGCCGCCATCCGTGGTTCGCGACGGAGCAACCCGGCGACCTACACCGGACTGCTCGAGCCGATCCGTAAGGCGTTCGCGAAAGCCAACGACGTGAAACCTGCCCTCTTCAGCGCCAACTCGGAGGGTGCTTGTCCCGGCTGCAACGGGGCGGGCGTCATCTACACCGATCTAGCAGTGATGGCCGGCGTCACCACCACCTGCGAGGAATGTGAAGGAAAGAGGTTCCTTGCGTCGGTACTGGAATACAAACTCGGCGGCCGCGACATCAGCGAGGTGCTGTCGATGTCGGTTATCGAGGCGAGGGAGTTCTTCGCAAACGGTAGGGCGAAGACCCCGGCCGCGCACGCCATCCTCGAACGCCTGGCCGACGTCGGGCTCGGCTACCTCACCCTCGGCCAGCCCTTGACGACATTGTCCGGCGGTGAGCGTCAGCGGATCAAGTTGGCAACCAAAATGTCCGAGAAGGGCGGCATCTACGTTCTCGACGAACCGACGACGGGGCTGCACCTCGCCGATGTCGAGCAGCTTCTCGGTCTGCTCGATCGGTTGGTCGACTCCGGCAAGTCGGTCATCGTGATCGAGCACCACCAGGGAGTGATGGCCCACGCCGACTGGATCATCGACCTCGGTCCCGGCGCCGGTAACGACGGGGGCCGGATCGTGTTCGAAGGCACGCCCGCCGACCTCGTCGCCGCCCGGCCCACCCTCACCGGCGAGCATCTCGCGGCCTACGTCGACCCTTGAAGGACGCGCAGCGCTCGCAACGTGTTCCAGCGGCTGGGCCGACCGTCGCCATCCTCGAGCGCGAAATGGATCTTGCCTGGGTGAGTGTTCTCCAGCAGCCAGGTGCCGTCGCTCTGCTGTTTGGACCGAACAACATCGATCGCTTCGCGCACCCGGGGATCGGGCGGGTCACCCGCCGAGCGGAAGTATTCGAGGGCACGCAGCACGTCGTAGT
>JAXDJQ010000231.1:0-5795 GCA_034667565.1 Actinomycetota bacterium | reverse complement strand
TACGACACCTATTCGGTACTCGACCTATACAAGCGACCAACCATCTGTCTCGAAACACCGATGCGACGGCCTACCTCTGAAAGTGAGAGACCGTATTCATCGACTAACTCCCGAATTGCAGTCACTCGATAGTTCATCATCGCCTGTTCATAAAGAACGAATGCCTCGTCGGCCGATCTTCTGAGCCTTCTCCCTCCCGTCTCGACGAGACCAGCAACGATCTCGGGCAGGGGTACGCCCGCGAAACGCTCCTGTTTGGCGCTGCGCAGAGCTTCTAGCACCTTGCCGACGGATTCGATCAGCCTCGCTGCTTCCAGCTCGACCTCTTCGATCGCGGCTACGTACTCGTCTTGTTCACCCAGATTCATGGGAAGACTGGCCCCCAGCGCTTCCCCACGAGCTCTAGGGCAGCGGCGATGTCCATCGCACCACCCTGCCCCAGCAGAGCCGCCCATCTCTCCTCGCCGACTGCTCGTTGAGCTTCATCGAGCCACCCCTCTACCAAGGTCCGATCGAACGGAAGGGTCTTTGACATCGAGCGCTCGCGCGCATGTCTCGCGGTCCCCAGCACGAGAGCAGCTTCATCCATCCCCCCGGTGGCAGCAGACACGGCGGCCAATCCTTCAAGGGACTCTCCCACCCCACCCTGATCACCAATCTCGTTAAAGCGGCGCGCGGAGCGACAGAACAAGTCCCTTGCTCCTTCCGTGTCTCCTCGCAGCAACTCCAGGTGGCCTTGGTAGGCATGTACGCGTGCGGCGAAACGCTGATCGCCGAACTTCAAGTACAACCCCAGCGCCTCGTCCAATAGCGAGGACGCCTCATCTAGTCGGCGGAGATGTAACAGCCCCACCGCAAGGTTCAGCTTGGAGGTCGCCATATACCAGCTCTCTCCGCCGGCATCGGTGATTGCGACGCTGCGCTCGAGGGGAGCTAGTGCCGCAGCGAAGTCACCTTCTGCCATGCGAACCATCGCCTGCGTAGTCAAAGCGTTGCGGCGTATCAGCGATGTCTCGTCATCGCGCGTGACCTGCAGCAGATCCTCGCTGTAACGACGGGCAGACCTGAGGTCGTCCTGCTGCAAGGCCAGCCAGCAAGCACCCCACAGTGCTTTGGCCCGCACGTCCGCCGGTGCGCCAGCGGTTGCGCGGATGGCTTGCGCTAACCATGACCGGCCTTCGGAGAGATACCCCGCCGCGCGCCAGAACTGCCACAGCGCGGCCGCCAGGCGCAGTCCGATCTCCGGGTCGCCGTCTGAGAGCGACCAGGCAAGGGCAACGCGCAGATTGTCGTGTTCCGCAAGAAGGTCTTTGAATGCCTGTTCCTGAGCGGACGTTCCGAACTTCTCTTCGGCACCCTCCGCCAGGGAGAGGAGGTACGCAGCATGAGACCGCAATAGCCCCGGCGTCTCACCGTACCGATCTCGTTGCTCGGCCGCGAATTCGGCGATGACATCCATCATGGAATAGCGCGGGGATGGGCTCTCTGCGCCGATCAGCACCACTAGGCTCTTGTCGACGAGCGCGCCCAGCGTGTCGACAACATCTCCTTCGCTGGTGACCCACGCCTCTTGCGCGGCTTCCAAGGTCCAACCGCCCCGGAACACCGATAGCGACCGGAACAGAGAACGTTCTCTGGAATCGAGGAGGTCATAGCTCCAGCCGATCGCGCCTCGCATCGTCTGCTGGCGCCGAGGCAAGTCTGCGCCTCCCTGCGTAAGCACCTGCAACCGAGCATCGAGTTGCTCTCGCAATTTCGACAAAGGAAGATGACGCACTCGGGCCGCGACAAGCTCGATCGCAAGCGGCAATCCTTCGAGTCGCCGGCAGATGTCGCCCAGCAGAGCGGAAGACTCCTCATCGATCACGAGATCGGCCTTTGCGGCTCTCGCTCGCTCGAGCAACAGGCGACCCGCCGGAGCCGAGGACAGATCGGTGCCCTCGGGGGGCAGCCTCAGTGGAGCAAGGACGACAACGTGTTCACCACGGATGCGCAGGGGCTCACGACTGGTGACAAGCACGGTCAGTCGATTGCAAGACGACAGCAGTTCAGCCAGCGATGCTGCAGCGCCCAGCACGTGCTCGAAGGTGTCGAGGACCAGAAGGATCGCTGCTGTACCCACGTGCATCGAGATGCCGGCCAGCGTCTGGGCTTCTGGTTCGACCATCCCGAGCGTCTCCGCGATCAGCGGCACGACGCGGTCGGAGCTCTCGGAGGCGCCAAGAGACACGAAGAACACCCCGTCTTGGAAAGTGTCTTGGGCCGCCGCAGCCGCTTCCACAGCAAGCCTGGTCTTTCCGATCCCACCCGGCCCCGTGAGGGAGATCGATCGGATCGACCCGTCGCGGAAGGCGTCTAGGAGCATCTCCATCTCCTTCTCGCGGCCGATCATGCGCGTTGGCGGAACCGGTACACGGTTCGGCCGCGACGGGAGACCCAGCAGCCCAGATTGGAGGTCGGACGCTCGTCCCCGAGCGACCGAGATGAATTCCTCCTTGTCGGGAGCACCTACCCCGAGGGCTTCAGCGAGCCTCTCTGCGGTGTCCTGGTACACGAATCGCCGCAGACCGCGTTCGATATCACTGATCGTTCGCACACTGATGCCCGCCTTCTCGGCCAGCTCCTCCTGTGTGAGGCTGGCCGAGACCCTTCTCCTCCGGATCGATTCGGCCAGTGGGGCGGGACTCGACATCGCTCCATCTTCGACCATTCCAACAAAGTGACCAAGTCGGTGGGTAGGTCGGTATGGCCCCCGCTCTATCCGTGAGCGATGCTGATGGGGTCAGTAAGCGAAACTCCTAAAGGGAGGGTCAGATGGTTCAAGAGGTGATCCGTAGGTTCTACGAGGACGTTCTGGTCGATGGCGACCTCGACGCGCTGAACGAGATCGCAACCGCCGACTACCAGGAACACGATCCTCTTCCGGGTCAAGGCGAAGGACTGACCGGTCTCAAGGACCGCGTCACGATGCTGAAGGACGGCCTCGCCGCCCGCTTCACCATCGAAGATGTGATCCAGGCCGGCGACAAGCTGGTGGTGAGGTGGACCAACTCGGGCACGCACGTCGGAGAATTCCTCGGGATCCCCCCGACCAACAAGAGCTTCTCGGTTGCGGGTATCGACATCTATCGCCTCGAAGACGGCAAGCTCGCCGAGCACTGGCATGTCGTCGATCAGCTTGCGATGCTGCAACAGCTGGGCCTGATCCCCTCCCCCGAGGGAGCAGGCGCGTGATAGCAAAATCTCCCACGAGAACATCAACAGTCATGTCTTGAGCAATCCAGCTAGCTCCCGTGCGTTGCGTTGTGCGTAATCAGCGTGGCAGTTGTTCATCAGGATGTGGGTTTCTTTCGCTTCTGAAGCGAGCTTCTCTATCCTGGGCGCCCAGGCCGTCAGCTCTTTCTCCGAGTACAGGTACGCGAAGCGTCGCTGGACGCTCCCCGACTCCCACTCGTCCGCGTTGTGGCCGTGGAAGCGGATCAGAGCGAGGTCACTCGTTGCCGCCAACACCGGAGGGATCGAGCTGGTGAATCCTTGGGGCATGTCGACGCATACGTAAGGAAGCCCGTGACCCTCCAAGAAATCGAGGGTCTCTCGCACGTTCCGCTCCTCCATCCAAGTCTTGTTGCGGAACTCCACGCAGATATCCATGGGGGCCGCTCGCTTGGCGCAGTTGAGCACGTAGGCCTTGTTCGCCCTCGAGATCGTGAACCACGGTGGAAACTGGAACAACAGCACGCCGAGCTTCCCGGCGGCATCCAACGGCTCGAGAGCAGAGAGGAAGCGGTCCCAGACCTCGTCGATCACTTTCGGGTCGAGATCTTTCGGATAGACGTTCTTCTTGTCCGGCTTCGGCATGTCCTTGTACAAGGCTTCTGCTTTGGTTGGGTGTTGGGTCAATAGTGAGAACGCTTTGATGTTGAATGTGAAGTCCTCAGGGGTCCGCTCGACCCACAGTTCGGAGTTCTTCTCGGACGGAGGAAAGTAGTAGGTCGAGTCGACCTCGACCAAGGGAAAGTTGGCCGCGTAGAACCTCAGCCGCTCTTCAGCCGAATCGACACCCTTGGGGTACCAGCCGGAACCGAGCAATGACTTGTCGGTCCACGATGCGGTGCCGATGAGGATCTTGCCCATCTCCCAAGGGTAGTTGGGCGGACCCTGTTGCCTAGCAGCCGGGATGATCGGGGGCGCGGACCTGCTGCCGGCGCTGGCGCTCCATCTGTTCGGCCCACTTCGTCAGCCGGGCGAGCGAGAACGGACCCGCGAGCCCATAACTCCCGACGATCTCACCGCGCGCTACCGGCCAGATCAGCTGGCTCCACACCTGTCCTTTGTGATGGATCGTGCTGAACAGCGCACGCTCGCCGAGGATGCGCGTCACCTTGGCGCTGTCTCCGCCGCAACCGTCGAACGTCGCGATCCCGAACTGGATGCTCAGCCTTCTTTCAGGCGCGATGTTGAGGTCGATCCCACCCTCGACACCCTCGCCTCGAAGATAGAGCTTGAAGCGATGAAGGCCTCCCGTCGGGACGTTGGGAAGGACGATGGGGTCGTCGATGTGCTGCTGAAGGCTCGTTATCGCGTCAGCGATGTCGTGCACGGATACCAGCTCGGACATGCGAACCACCTCGACACGGGTTTCGTCTCCTGCGCCGAGAACACGGAGCTTCAAGGTGCGGTAGATGAAGGGCTTGTGTAGAGAGCTCACCACCGCGTCTAGCTCCCAACCTCCGTGGATGCGCACTGGGTAGCTCTTGGATGGGGTGTCCTGGCCGGGAACCAGATCGGACCCCGGCTCCTCTCCCAGGAGCTCGACCACTCGAGGTCCACCGCGATCCCAGCCCAAAAGGAGGCGGTCGACGATCGACATGGCCTGCTGCTGGGTAACGCGTTGCTCCGTGTCGGGTGTGGCCGGGGGAACGACTTCGGGAGTGGCGACATCTCCCGAGCACGAAGTCATCAGGAGAACGAGCGAAAAGATGATGGGCTTCATGCCGATTCGACTGCCCTGCCGGGCGATCCGTTCTGACGCTAAGCCTTGATCTTCTCTCGGTATTCGGGGGTCGACCAGCCCTCGGTGCCTTCTAGATCGATCGTCACGTCGCGGGGTCCGGGCATGCGGGTGACCTCGAAGCCCGCACGTTGAGCCATATGGCCGAATGTCCGTGCGTCTCTCAAGGCACAGGCACGCGGATCGTTGTTGAAGTACACGAAGATGTCGGCGGCGGTCCCGTGCATGTCCGCGAGGCGATCGACCCAGCTCTGCAATGCGCTACGCCCGTAACAGGGATGGGGTTCGGCTCGTCCTTCATGGAACCGGAGGAACGCCCAATCTGTTGTCTTCCAGACCGGAGTGATGGGTTTCGACAAGCGGTCTGCCAGACACCAAGCGGCACCGAACTTCTCGCACAACGAACGGGCCTCCTCCGTGAACCAACTGTCATGACGGAACTCGACTACGACACGCTTATCGTCCGGAAAGAGAGCCAGCGTCTCTTCCAGCGCACCGAGGTCGATCTTGTAGGTCGGTGGGAGCTGCAGAAGTATCGGTGCGAGTTTCTGGCCAAGGGGCGCGACGTGCGTGAGGAATCTCTTGACCGGCTCTTGCGGTTCCCGCAAACGTTTCACGTGGGTCAGGAACCGGCTCATCTTCACCGTGAAGATGAAATCGGCAGGCGAACGTTGCCGCCATGCCGCGAACTGCTCGGGAGACGGCAAACGGTAGAAAGAGTTGTTCAGCTCGACAGTTTGGAATCGCTTCGCGTAGAACTCCAGCCACAGCTTCTGCGGCACCT
>JAXDJQ010000230.1:0-5431 GCA_034667565.1 Actinomycetota bacterium | reverse complement strand
CCTTTTGATGCGGATTCCGCCGTTGATCGTGTCATCACCCTCGCCCCCCAGCCTCTCTCCTGCAAGGGAACATGAAGCTCGCCGTTAGCGTCTCACTGACATGCGCTTGATCGCCTTCGCCCTATCTATCTGCTGCCTCTTGGGTGGGTGCACCGCTGTCGACAAGCCGCAGATCGGCGTAGTTCCGACCGTCTCACCCTCGGAAGAGCCTTCGTTCTCGCGGGAGGAGGTCGACATCTACGCCGCCGTCATCGAGAGCATGGTCGAGGACATGAACAGGTTCCCCTTCAAGCGGCTCTACGTCGTCGACGGCCCCGTAGAAGGCGCGGGTGACCCTATGTCGGGTTTCCAACGTTCGACGGATGCGTTCAGCGAACCCATGAAGCAAGCTTTGGTGGAACGACTTGATGGTCTCCCGCCGATCGGGTTTATCGCTCGTGCTGAGGAGTTCCAGCTCGGTCGCAACGGCATGGACGGGGTCAAGCACCACGGGGTGATCATCACGCTTGGGCCGATCCGCCGCCGCTCAGCGACCCGTTTCCACGTAGGACATAGCCAATGGTGCGGCGGTCTGTGCGGAGAGTGGGCGACGTCGGTCGTTGAAAACATCGACGGGAAGTGGGAAGTAACAGGAACGACTGGCCCGGTGTCGATCAGCTGAGGGCTGGCGGCTTTGGGAGGATGGGTCCATGGATCCGTTGGTCATCGCCTCGGACGGGGCCCTCGTCATCCGCCGCATGCAGAACTCCGACGAGGACTACCGACTGATGGTCGAGTGGCGCAACCGGCCACATGTGCGGTACTGGTGGGACCCGGACCTTCCCCCCCTAACGATGGCGTCCGCACGGGAGGAATACGAAGGGGACACGCGCCCCGATGCACCGAGCACCGCATGCATCGTGGAACTCGACGGCTCGCCCTTTGGGTTCATGCAGTTCTATCGGTGGGCCTCTTACGCGGAGGAGGCCGACGAGGTCGGGATCCCGTTCGACGCGCAAGCGTGGGGGATCGACATCTTCATCGGCGAGCCCGATGGGGCCGGCAGAGGTACCGGTACGAGCATGATGAGACTGTTGTGCGACTACCTGGAGAACGAACAGGGCGCGACCTCTATCGCCCTCACAACGGAACTGACGAACGAAGTTGCTATCAGGTGTTACGAGAAGGCGGGTTTCGAGAAGATCCGTCAGGTCGTCGATCTGGATACGCGCGACGGGCAGCGCACCCAAGACTGGTTGATGATCCGACGGCGTTGAGCTCGTTGGCGCCCTCGTAGGTTCCCACGGTCAAGGGCGTGCAGCAGGCCTCGCACTAGGTCTTCGCGACCTCCAAAACAATTCCTAGGTCTCGAGCAAGAAAAGCGCGATAGTGGGCACAAGTCAGGCCACCGCCTTCCAAACACTCATCCCACAAGACGAGTGGACCAGACCCGAGACGCCTCCGCTAGACCGGGGGCGTTTCCGCGTTGCGGGCACAAACAAGGAAGCAAGCAAAGTACGTATGTGCTTTCGAAGGCGACATCCCGGACAATGGGCGCAGTCAGCTGATGCGGGCAGACAAAGATGCAAGAAGGAGGGCGGCAATCAAGATCTTGATCTGTGACGACGTGCCCGAGCTCCGCGCTCTATACCGCCTGTGGCTCGACCACGAACCAGATATGGAGCTGATCGGAGAGGCGGTCGACGGGGCCCAAGTGATCGATCTGACCGCGGAGCTCGATCCTGACGTGATCCTCCTAGATATCCATATGCCGCTGATGAGCGGCTTCGACGCCTTAAGGGCTATCCGCTTATCCCATCCCCACACGAAGGTGATCGTCTTCACCGGGTTCGAGGGCTATCAGATGGCTCGGGCCGCGCGGGAGCTCGGCGCGAGCGATTTCATCGAGAAGGGGACCCGGCTCGACGAGGTCGCCGATCGCATCCGGGCCGCGGCGGCGGCATAGATGCCCAAGGGCGCGGCCCAGCGTGAGGTGGCGGCGACCAGAGTCCTGATCTGCGACGACGTCGCGGAGTTGCGCAGCGCCTATCGAGTATGGCTCAGCGCCGAACGCGATATCGATGTCGTTGGAGAAGCTGCGAACGGTAACGAAGCAGTCGCGATGACGCGTGAGCTCCTTCCGGACGTGGTTCTGCTGGACATCCAGATGCCGGAGAAGGATGGCATGCAGGCGCTCGAGGAGATCGCCCGCGACCACCCCGATACCAAGGTGGTCATGATGACCGGCCTGGTGGATGCTCGACTGGAGCACCGGGCGTTGCAGCTGGGGGCCGCGGATTTCATCAAGAAGGGGACCGACTTCAAGGATCTCGCGGACCGCATCAGGGCCGCGACGTCAAAGTCCTAACCTGAGGCGAGTCCAGAACCGTCCTCTTGATGGTCCATCAAGTAAGAGATGTAGATCGGGCGGATCGCATCCGCTTCTTCGGGGGTGTCGGGATTGATGAGGTCATCTAAACGCTGGGCGAAACTCAAGATGTCTTGCTCAGCCTCGCCAACATGCCCCGCCGCAGCTTCGGCCGCAGGTACCGCCTCGATCAGGTTCCAGAAGAAGCGCACGTCGAGTCGACGTCGCGCGAGCCGGAAAGCGCGGTCATGAAGTTCTTTGGCCGTTAACTTGTCGAAGTCCTCGATGCTTGCCATGTCGGTCATTCTATTGGACAGCAGAGGGCCGTAAAGCGGCCGTCATCAGCGTTTATGGCATCCTGCTCGCATGGTCTCGACCGAGCCGAAGGATGTTCTCAAGCGCTACTTGCAGACCGCGCGTGACGCGTTGGTGTGGAAGCTCGAAGGACTTTCGGAATACGACGTGCGTCGGCCTCTTACCCCGACCGGTACCAACCTGCTCGGCCTTGTGAAGCATGTCGCCAGCGTTGAAGCGGGCTACCTCGGTGATTCGTTTGGCTTCCCGTACCCGGACACATTCCCTTGGTTCCAAGACGATGCCGAGCCCAACGCGGATATGTGGGCGACCGCGGACGAAACGCGTGACGACATCATCGGCTTGTATCGACGGGTGTGGGAGCATGCCGACGCAACGATCGACAGGCTGCCTCTAGACGGGAGGGGTCGCGTCCCATGGTGGCCCGACGAGAGGGCCGCGGTGACTTTGCATCAGATACTGATCCACATGATCGCGGAGACGAATCGACATGCCGGGCATGCCGACATCGTGCGGGAGCTGGTCGATGGCACCGTCGGCCTGCGACCGGACAACGACAACATGCCGGAGGGCGATGAGATGTGGTGGAAGACCTACCGCCAGAGGTTGGAAGATGTGGCGAACGAAGTAGGTGGCTAGGCCTACGCGTTGAGCTTGCCGACGTGGATCGGGTAGCCGTAGCGACGCAGGAACGGCAAGGCAACCGCGGTAGTGATCCAGCGGTCTATGCGGGTCTGAGCTTGGCGCCATTCCCGCCTGTCTTCGAGATGGATCGTGCCGGTCACGAAGCGCGATGGGTTCCCAGCGATGGTGTGGTTGATGCCTAACCGCACGGTGTGATCGTTAACGAACGGAGACGGTCCTTGCGGTTCGTTGAGGAGGATGCGAGCTAGGTCGACGTGCTGACGCGGGCGCGCGACGAAATCCTCGTAGCGGATACGCATAGCGTGGTTCGCACCGGTACGACGGATGATGGCGTCGGAACCAAGGTTGAGTAGATCCCATCGCAACGTTGCGTCGAGGGCCCCACGCCGAGTCACCTCGTGGCCTCCTCCCTGCGAGGACTCGTGTCGCCGACTGAGCCATGAGTACGCGGACGCGCGAGGCTCCCGAACAAGGTGGATGTAATACGGGTCGAGTCCCGGGACGGTTCGCAAGAACGCGGCATACGAAGGTCTCTTGGACGAGTCGACGATCACCCGGGCTCCGGTCACTTCGGCTAAGGCATCGTAGAGACGACTCATCACGCCGGCGTATCTCTCGAGTGAGGTCCAGCGACGCGTGCGCCGATAACGCAGAAGTTTGTAAGTCTGGTGCTCCCTGACTATGTCGTGCTGCCAGGCAGACACCTCTTCGATGTCAACGTCGGCCAGTCGATGAAGAGCGTGCGACCACACCTCGCACTCACGTATCGGAGCCCCACATCCACAAGTGGATTCTCGGACGACGACAGGGTCCCAGAAGGAGCGGATCTCACCGCCGGAGAAGAAGCCGTCGAGCTCGCCCAAAACGTTGGCGAACACCGTGCTCCCACTACGTCCCCGGCCCAGCACATACAGCAGCTTCATCCTCGGAAGAAGCTACTCCCGGGAGCCGATGAAACACCAGGCGGTAGGGACAAATGAGGTTTCCGGAGATACGTACCAAATGTCCCTAAAGCATTCTCGCCCCCGGCCGTTAACTAGGTAGGCGGCTGGAAAGGGCATCAAGATGACGACAGCAGATCTGAAGCGCTCCCTCCGTGCAGTGCTCCCCGCCGGTGACCCTCTGTCCGAAGTCGCTTGGACCCGGCGGCATCAAGCACTCCTCACCATCCTTTGGCTCCACGTTCCGGCTCTGTGGATCATCGGGATCGCCACGGGTCACGGGGTCATGCACTCCTTGATGGAGGCAGGGGTCATCGCGGCTATCGCAACCGGCGGGACCATCTCCTCGTTCGATCGGCTGAAGAGGTCGGCTTTCACAACCCTCGGCCTGGTCGCTTCCTCGGCCATCCTGGTGCACTTCTCGAACGGGCTTATCGAGATGCACTTCCACTTCTTCGTGGTGGTCGCGCTCGTGACGCTCTACCAATCGTGGCTACCGTTCGTTCTGGCGATCGCGTTCGTTGTGCTTCACCATGGCACCGTTGGCATCCTCAGCCCTGAATCGGTCTACAACCACGGCGCTGCCATCTCGTATCCATGGAAATGGGCAGCGATCCATGGCCTGTTCATCGCAGGTGCTAGCGCAGCCGGTCTTGCCGCGTGGAAGTTGAACGAGGTAGGGATGGGCCTCGAGAGGACCGCGCGCACTGCATTGCAGGACGCAAACTCCGAGCTCGCGGCCGCCCAATCGATGGCAAGCATCGGTAGTTGGGATTGGGATGTAGTCACCGGCCGGGTCTGGTGGTCCGATGAGCTCTACCGGATCACGGGTCAGACGAATCCCTCCTATACGCCAACGGTGGATGGCTTCCTGAAGCTTGTTGATCCGAGCGATAGGGATCGTGTTCAGACCATCATCGAGCGATCGAACGCGCAGGGGAAGGGCTTCAAATACCAGACGAACCTCAGGAGACCCGATGGCTCGATGAGAGTGATCGAAGCGTTGGGCCGAGCGACCCTTGACGATGATGGACAGACTTTGAGTCTGAGCGGAACGGTCCAGGACATCACGGATCGCAAGGCCCTCGAGGAGAAGGTCGAACATCAGGCCTTCCACGATTCACTGACAGAGCTCGCTAACCGAGCACTTTTCCTGGACCGGGTCGAGCATGCTCTCGATCGT
>JAXDJQ010000229.1:0-4195 GCA_034667565.1 Actinomycetota bacterium | reverse complement strand
CGCGGTGACGAGATGTCACTGGACCCGGAGGCCCTTCTCGAGATGGCCGACCAAGGCAAGCATGCGGCGTCCGACTTCGTGGAGGACGCGCTGCTGGCGCACGTCCCGACGGTTGGCTGCCGCCGGTGCGGGGGTGGGATCGCAGGGGGCGTGGAGATCTCCAACGTGCCGGAGGGCGTGGCGATAGCCAACGAACTGCCCGGAGACATCCTTATCTTCGAGGGCTCGGGGGCAGCATTCCCACCCGTGCATGCTGACGTGACCATCTTGGTCGTTCCGTCCCACACGGATCCGGAATACCTGCAGGGCTACATGGGCCCATACCGACTGTTGCTTGCGGACTTCGCGGTAGTTACTATGTGCGAGAACCCCTTCGGTTCTCCCTCGCAGGTCTCCCACCTCTCTTCCCTCATCCGGAACGCTTTCCGGATAGATAGAGGTGAACCCCCGAAAGAGATCGAAGTTGTTCGAACCGTTTTTCGTCCCGAGCCCACCAAGCCGGTCGCAGGCCGTGATGTCTTCGTCGCCACGACAGCGCCCGAGGAGGTGGGTGATTCCCTGAGGGAACACCTCGAGGACAAGCACAAGTGCCGGGTGGTCGGGATCAGCCATGCGCTTTCCGATAGAGCGAAGCTCGAGAAGGACCTCTCCGGCCTTAAGGAGGCGGACACGTTGTTGACCGAGGTGAAAGCGGCAGGTATCGACGTCGCCACTAGGCGCGCGCTCGAGGCAGGCCTCGCCGTGGTCTACATGGACAACGTGCCCGTGGGTACCGAAGCAGACGACCCTCAAGCCATGGCGATCGCGGCTGCCGATCAAGCGACCGAGCGGTTCGATGGCTGAGAAGCGACGCAAGCACATCTTCATCTCCGAGCAGGAGCACGGCCTCCCGTACTCGAAAGGTCTTACGGCTTCGTCCCTCATGGCAACCGGGCTGGGTCCCGCCCGTAGCTACGGCGTGGCGAACACGGTCGAGAAAGAGCTCGTCGCTCTGGGGGAGGCGACCGTCTCGGTGGAGCGCCTGCGGGATCTCACGCTGGAGGTCTTACGTCGAGAGGCGGGCGACAAGTACGCCGAAGCATTCATCAAGTGGCAGTCCGTCGCCGAGCTCGACATCCCATTGATCATCCTCATCGGTGGGGCGACCGGCGTAGGTAAGTCAACGATCGCAACTCAACTTGCGACCAGGCTCGGGATCACTCGGGTTGTGTCAACGGACGCGGTCCGTCAAGTGCTGCGCAGCGCGTTCACGAAGGAGATGTTCCCCACGCTGTACGCGTCGTCGTTCGAGGCTGGTGACGCGGTTCGACAGCCGATCCCGCATTCGGGTGATCGTTTGATCATCGGTTTCCGCGAGCAAGCGGCTGCCGTCGCGGTCGGAGCGCAAGCGTTGATCGACCGCGCGATAGAAGAGGGCACCGACATCATCCTGGAAGGGGCACACCTCGTACCCGGATTCCTCGAGTCCATCGAGAGCGAGGAGGCGGTGATCGTGCCTCTTCTTGTGACGATCGAAGACGAGGAGCTACACAAGAGTCACATCTACCTCCGGGCCCGCGAACAGCGCGGTCGCTCGGGCGATCGCTACCTCGCGGCGTTCAAACAGATCCGGCGTATCCAGAAGTACATGATCAACTCGGCGATGGTGCGCAAGGTGCCTGTTGTCGAGCACGACGACCTCGACACCACCCTTTCTCGCATCATCGATCAGGTGATCGAGAAGGCTCTCGAGGCGGCCGACCGTGGTGCGGTCGTCAGCGACAGCGACACACCACTTCTCGACCAAGCGGTCGAGGTCATTGGAAAACAGAAGAACGGAACAAAGGAGAAGGCGGCGCATGAAGCTATTTCTTGATTCAGCCAACCTGGATGAGATCCGGGAGGGCGACAGGTGGGGCGTGCTCCGCGGTGTTACGACGAACCCCACCCTGATCTCCAAAGAGAAGAGCGACTTCCTTCCGCTGGTGAAGGAGATCTGTTCGATCGTCGACGGAGACGTCTCTATCGAGACAGCTTCCGACGACACAGACGTGCTGGTCCGCCAGGGTCGCGAGATAGCTCAGATCGCCGACAACGCGGTCGTCAAGATCGCTTTGACGCCCAACGGCTTGGCAGCCGTACGCAAACTGACTGACGAAGACATCCGGGTCAATGTCACCCTGTGCTTCACTGCTACCCAGGCGATCCTGGCTGCCGAAGCAGGTGCCAGCATGATCAGCCCGTTCTTAGGTAGACTGGACGATGTCGCAACCGACGGGCTCAGGCTCTTGTCGGATATCTGCGAGATCTACGCCATTCAGGGTTATCCAACCCAAGTCCTTGCTGCGAGTCTCCGCCACCCGGTGCATGTGGTCGAGGCGGCAAAGATGGGCGCCGATATCGCAACGATGCCCTTCAAGGTCTTCGAGATGCTCGTGAAGCATCCCCTCACGGACTCAGGTTTCGACAGATTCATAGATGACTGGGAAAAGGCGAAGCCACATCTAGGCGAGCTACTTCCCTCGATGCAGGAGGCATAGACCTTGGCAACACAAGACCGTTCGGCGCTCGAAGGAAAAGGTGTCGCCGAGCTGAAAGAGATAGCGAAGTCGTTGGACCTGAAGGTCTCCGGCCTGAAGAAGGCCGACATCATCAAGAAGATCGCAGGCGGCGCTTCGAACGGATCGTCGGCCCCCAAGCGCGAGGCCGCTCCAAAGAATGAGACCGCGACGAAAACCGAAACTCCGAAACGCGAGGCCGCGCCTCGGCGCGAACCGGCTCCCTCGTTCGAATCGAACGGTGAAGGGGCGTCGGCAGGAGTCCGCGACGAAGGTGCGGTCGACGATCGCGACTCACGTGACGACCGCAATCGCAACCGCCAGCAGCAGCATCGGCCCCAGCAAGGCGGTAACCGGGGGCCGCGCCAGCGCGAGAAGGCCGAACCGCAAGGACGCGGTGGAGCTCGGCGCAGAAGGCGCGGACGCGGCGGCGGTACACAGGGTGGCGGTGGTGGTGGGGGCGTACCCCATTACATGCGTGACGAGAACTGGGAGACGCTCGAGGCTGAGGACGATCCGAACGCAGAGGTTCGTACCGGGATCCTCGACCTACTTCCCGAGGGTTACGGATTCTTGCGAACCAGCGGTTACCTGCCCGGCGACAAGGATGTCTACGTCTCCGTCAGTCAGGTGCGTCGCTTCAAGCTGCGCAAGGGCGACGAGGTCACCGGCTCCGTCCGCTCGCCGAAGGAATCGGAGAAGTACCAGGCACTTCTCAAGATCCACAACATCAATGGTCAAGATCCGGAAGAGGCGCAGAACCGTCCGCGTTTCGCCGATCTAACGCCGCTGTATCCCGACGAGCGTCTAACACTCGAGCAGCCCGACAATCCGCGTGCGATCACGCCGCGCATCGTCGATCTGATCGCTCCCATCGGTAAGGGGCAGCGCGGGATGATCGTGTCGCCGCCGAAGGCAGGCAAGACGACGGTTATGAAAGAGATCGCCAACTCGGTCCTGACTAACAACCCCGAGACGCATCTCATCGTCCTGCTCGTTGACGAGCGTCCGGAAGAGGTCACCGACATGCAGCGCAGCGTCGATGGCGAGGTCATCTACTCGACGTTCGACCGTCCTTCCGACGATCACATCCAGGTCACCGAACTAACTCTCGAGCGTGCGAAGCGTCTCGTCGAGACGGGCAAGGATGTGATGATCCTGCTCGATGGGATCACGCGTCTCTCTCGTGCTTACAACCTCGCGACGCCGGCATCCGGACGCATCCTGTCCGGTGGTGTCGATTCGACGGCCCTCTACCCGCCGAAGAAGTTCTTCGGTGCAGCTCGGAATATCGAGCATGGTGGTTCGCTGACGATCCTTGCGACCGCTCTGGTCGAGACCGGTTCCAGGATGGACGAGGTCATCTTCGAGGAGTTCAAGGGGACCGGTAACTGGGAGCTGAAGCTCGACCGCAAGATGGCCGACAAGCGCATCTTCCCGGCCATCGACATCCCAGCATCGGGCACCCGTAAGGAAGAACTGCTGCTGACCCCCGAGGAGCTCCAGCTCGTCTGGCGCCTCCGCAGGGTCCTCCATGCGGTCGAGGGTGGCGCGCTCGAGTTGCTCATCGACAAGATGAAGGCGACCCAGGGCAACGCCCAGTTCCTCCACGAGATCTCGAAAGCGCCGACCAAGGGAGAATGAACACGGTTCCGGCA
>JAXDJQ010000228.1:0-8003 GCA_034667565.1 Actinomycetota bacterium | reverse complement strand
ACAGGTCGGCCAACACCTGCCACGACGAGCACAGGGTGCGGAGGTGCTCCGCCTCATCGCGCGAGAGCTCACTGATGTCCAGGATGCGATCCGCCAGGGTTGCCACGGGATGATTATCGGCCCTAGGTGTACGGGTAACGTGCCCGGCATATGAGACTGGCGATCGTTTCGGACATCCACGGCAACCTCATGGCCCTCGATGCCGTCATGACGGATCTAGAACGTCAGGCCCTCGACGACGTCTGGTGTGGGGGTGACTTGGCCTGGGGGGGCCCATGGGCGAGCGAGTGCATCGCCCGGGTCAGGGATCTGGGTTGGAAGACGGTACGAGGGAACACCGATGTGTGGATAACCGGAGATCCCCAAACGGTCACCGACCCTGCCGACCGTGACCGATTGGAAGCAACCGCCAAGCAACATGCGATCTCGCCAGACGATGCTCGGTGGCTCTTGGACCTCCCCATCGGAGTTTCTGGACCCGGCTCTCTATTACTCGTACATGGAACCCCGGTATCCCCTTTCGTAGCGCCCCAACCAGAAGATTCGGCAGCCGAGTTCGTTCCGTACGAAGGTCAGGCGGCGGTGGTGATCTACGGGCATGTGCACAAGCCATTCGTTCGACGCTTGGCGGATGGAACGATCGTCGCGAATGCGGGCTCGGTCGGATTGCCACTCGACGGGGAGGCAGCTACGTACCTGATCGTGGACCAGACCGGCCCGGATGTGACGCTGATACATCGACGCGTACCTTTCGACCGTCGCGCCGGCCTCGCCCAAGCGAGAACCATCGGTGGCCCGGTTGGAGAGTTCTTCACCGACATGATGGGTCGTGCGCGTTGAGCGAGCGCGTGTACACCGTCGAGGAAGCGAACGCACTCCTCCCTTTCTTGGCCCCAACGCTCGTCGAGCTACGAGAGAAATTCGAAGACGCGGCCAGGATCAAGACGAAGATGGCTACTGCATCGCGCTCCAACGGTTGGTCAACGACGCGCGACGAATGGGCAACGAAGTTGGCTCGAGTCGATGAGCTCGTGGATCGGATCTCCGAGTGGGGGGTCGAGCTAAGGGATATCTCTACCGGCCTCGTGGACTTCCCTGGGATGAGAGAGGGAGAGGAAGTGTGGTTGTGCTGGCGCCTCGGCGAACCGGAGGTTGCTTTCTGGCACCCACGAGACGAGGGCATGGCCGGCCGCCAACCGCTGTAGCTAGATCCCCTCGAAGTCAGGTTCGCGTTTCTCGCTCATCGCCTTGAGACCCTCCTGAAGGTCGCGGCTGTTATAGGCGTTCGCGACCAAGCGCTCGATCTCCGAAACCGCGTCTGGGTTCGTCAGGTGAACACCTGATAGATGGTCGACAACTGCCTGGATGGACCTCTTCGTTCCTTGGACCGAGAGCGGTGCCCGCCCGGCGATCTCCTGGGCGAGGTCGGACAAACTCGCGTCGAGTTCCTCATCGGGCACGACGCGCCCTACCAAACCAGCGCTCACCGCATCTTCACCTGTATAGGTCCGCCCCGTCATCAGAACTTCCTTAGCGACGGCGATACCCGCCAGCAAGACGAGGCGTTGCACGTTCTCGAAGTTCACGAGGATCCCAAGTTTGGATGACGGGATCCCTATCTTGGCCTTCGTTGTTGCGATCCGGAAATCACACACGGATGCGAGCTGGAATCCCCCGCCAAGAGCGGCGCCATGGATCGCGGCGACGGTCGGCAGGCGGTGCCGCGCGAGAGCCTCGAGCATCCGTTCGAATGCAGGGAGAAACTCCAAACCCCCTGCTCCCGAGACCGCTGCGAAATCCGCCCCCGAGCAGAACACCGGCCCTCGCCCCCGGATGACCAGAACGCGGGCTTCGGCGTCGCGAGCGATCTCCTCGAGAGTGACAGTCAATGCATCGCAAACATCAAAGGAGAGCGCGTTGCGAGCTTCGGGGCGATTCAGCCACAGTGTTGCGACAGCTCCGGACCGCTCGTGCTCGACGTAAGCCATGTCCAGCTAAACGATGACGGCGATGACGTCGCCTTCCTGGACGACACCACCTTCGGTCACATTCAGCTCCGCGATGGTGCCGGACGCAGTTGCCTCCACCGGTATCTCCATCTTCATGGATTCGAGGATGCAGATCGTCGCCCCCTCCTCGATCGCGTCACCACTCGCCACGTGGACTTTCCAGACATTCGCAACCATCTCGGCAAGGACCTCTTCAGACACCAGCGGTCTCCTTGTAAGCACTCCGGTCGGGAGGATCCTGCAGTGACAGCAACCTGCGCGCCTCCGCCGGTGGAGCAACGGCGCGGCCCGACAGTTGGATCGCCTGAGCCGCTGCCGCGACGAGATCGCCATTGCTAGACGCCATCTCGCCTGACGGAACGTAGAAGTTGTCTTCGAGACCTACCCGCACGTTGCCGCCGAGCGAGGCGGCAGCAGCAACCAATTTCCACTGCTGACGGCTGATCGCGATCACCTCCCAAGTGCTGGGTTGTGGCAAGAGTTCTGCCATATGCGCCAACGTTCGCACCTCGGGAGGTGCGCCCCCCAGGACCCCAAGGATCAGGGAGAACTGGATCGGCGTTTGGATCAAGCCCATATCGATCAGCGGGGCTACGTTCCCGATGTGCCCCGTGTCGAAGCACTCGCATTCGGGCTTCACTCCGGCAGAATTCATCTCGCCAAGTAGGAACCGGATGTCCTCGAAAGGGTTGGCAAAGACGAAGTCGAAAACAAGCTCCTTGCGCTTCGACGAATACTTCGCGTAGTTCATCGAGCCCATGTTCAAGGCACCGATCTCCGGCTTCAAGGCGGTGATGTGGTGCACGCGCTCGGCGATGGGAACGCCTACCGCTCCGGTTGAGAGATTGATGACGACGTCGGGTACCTCGGCCAGGATCGCCTCGGTGATCGATCGGTACTCCTCGACCCGGAAACTGGGACGACCATCGGGGTAGCGCGCATGGATATGGAGAACCGAGGCCCCTGCGTCATACGCGCGGCGCGCTTCGGCAGCGTAGTCCTCAGGTGTGTACGGGATAGCAGGACATTGATCGCGATTGGCAGCAACGCCACTCATCGCACACGTGATTATGCAAGCGTCCATCATCGAAGTCTCACACGGGGAGCACCCCGTGCTTGCGCCATGGGCGATCCAAGACTTTCCCTTCGGAATCCTCGAGTGCCTTGATGATCGTGGACCTCGTGTCCGCAGGGTCGATGAGGTCATCGACGAATGCCCACCCCGCAGCGATCTCGGGCTTTATCTGTTCGCGGATCATGGCCACCATGTTGTTACGCGCTTCCGCCTGCTCTTCTTCTGGCATCGCTTCAATCTGCTTGCGGAAGATGATGTTCACCGCCCCTTCGGGGCCCATCACGGATATCTCGGCCGTCGGCCACGCAACGATCAGATCGGGCTCGTACGCGCGGCCGTTCATGACGTAGTAGCCCGCTCCGTAACCCTTGCGCAGCACGACCGTCACCTTCGGGACCGTCGCCTCGGCGACAGCGAACAGCATCTTGGCTCCGTGGCGGATGATCCCCTGTTTCTCGACCGCGCTCCCAACGATGAAGCCGGGGCAATCCATCAGGAACACGAGAGGGATGCTGAACGCATCGCAGAGCCATACGAAGCGAGCGGCCTTGTCGGCCGCATTGACGTCGAGCGCTCCACCGAGGAACTTCGGTTGGTTAGCGACGACCCCCACGGGACGCCCACCGAAGCGCGCGAAGCCGGTGACGAGATTGCGAGCCCAATCGGGCTTCATCGGGAAGAAGTCGCCATCGTCAGAGATGGTCTTGATCACCTTGTGGACGTCGTAGGCCTGCCTCGGGTTGGCCGGCACGATGTCGTAAAGCTCCTCGCCGCGCCGGTCCGACGGATCCGTCGTCTCGCGGACAGGAAGGTCATCGGTGTTCGACGATGGGAAATACGAGAGGTACTTGCGGATCGCGTCGATGCAAGAGGGGTCATCCGGTACCTCGAGGTCGGCTACGCCGGAGATCTTGCAGTGGATCTTCGAACCGCCCATGTCCTCGGCCGTGACGTCCTCGCCGACTGCGGCTTTCACTAGGTGCGGCCCTGCGAGTGCCATGTTCGAGGTGCCCTTCACCATCGGCACGAAGTCCGCGAGTCCAGGGATGTAAGCCGTCCCTGCCGCACCTGGACCCATCATCGCTGCGACCTGAGGAACTACGCCCGACATGATCACCTGCTCGCGGAACAGATCGCCGGTGCGAGCGAACATCGAGCCAGCCGCTTCCTGGATGCGCGCTCCCGCCGAGTCGACCAGCCACACCAGAGGGATACGTTCTCGCAACGCAAGCTCGCGCATGCGAGCCGATTTGATCTCGGTCACCATCCCCATCGAACCGGCCATTACCGTGAAGTCGTAAGCGATCACGGCCACCTTGCGACCGTCGACCTTGCCAATCCCGGTCACAACACCGTCCGCTGGAGTGTGCTTGCCCTGCATCTGAGGTGATTGCGACTGGTGGTGGGCAAGCAACGCGAACTCGTTGAACGAACCTTTGTCGAACAGGAGGTCCAAACGCTCCCGAACCGTCAGCTTGTCCTGTGAGTGCTGACGAGCAACGCGCTCGACACCGCCCATCTCGCGATAGCGAAGCTTCTTCTCTTCGAGGGCTTTGGCCGCTTCCTGCATCGAAGGGCCTTCGTAGGTGTACTCGATAGGCGCGGGAGCGCTCTTTACCTCGGCATCGTCCGCCATCAGTCCGGCCTCCTAATGGGGCCCTTCGCCGACGCAACCGCCGATGTCTACCCGGGCCTCGCTGTGCGGAAGGCTACTGTGCTACGCCTATCTCACCCAGGACCTGCTCGAGCACGCACGAAGGTGATCGGTAGCTCGAGAAATCACGGACAATCCAGGGCCATGACCCGACCCTTGGTCCTGCTTGCCCTGGTCGCCGCGACCAGCGTTGCGATGGGTGCCGTTCCCTTGGCGGCGCCGGCTGCCGATCAGGCGGTCACGCCGCCTGCTGATCAGGAGGTTCCCTCCCCTCCCCCGAACATCCTCGTGATCGTCACCGATGACCAACGGGTGGACATGATGGAGGCGATGCCACGCACCAGGCGGCTCTTCGCCGATAAGGGAACGACCTATCCGAACGCGTATGCGACCACGCCGCTCTGTTGTCCCTCTCGTGCGTCGATCATGACGGGTCTCTACGCTCACAACCACAACGTCAAGACGCAGTCACGTGCGGGCGCCACCTTGGATGTTGGATTGACCATGCAGCACTATCTCAGTAGCAGTGGTTACTACACGGGCTTCATCGGCAAGTGGCTCAACGGTTGGGATATCAAGGTCAAGCCGCCCTACCTCGACGAGACTGCTTTCTTCACAAGCTCTGGAGTCGTTTATGCGAACGGCAGGTGGAACCTAGACGGCACGGTCGTCCACGTCGCTGGTTACTCGACGGACTTCATGACCAAGAGAGCTACCAGTTTCCTCACCCGCGCCGAGGCTCAGGACGGTCGACCTTGGTTCCTGATGTTGACACCGCCACAACCGCATCGGCCCTACCGCCCTCAAAGGAAGTACGCACAGGATCGTTTCAGCAAGTGGGTTCGGGACCCCTCGGTAGGCGAGGAAGACAGATCCGACAAGCCACCATGGATCGAGAACGCGACTTCCGCTCTGGTCAGAGCACCGCGGATACGAACCAATCAGATGCGTACGCTGGAATCGGTCGATGACATGGTTGCCTCCGTGTTCAGAACGATGCGGGAGAACGGAGAAAGCTCAACGACCCTCGCCATCTTCACCTCAGACAACGGTTATCTGTGGGGCGAGCATGGCATCCTCGATACGAAGCGCCACCCATACACGCCATCGGTGCACGTTCCCCTATTCATGCGCTGGCCGGGCAATGTTGCGGCAGGCAATGTCGACTCTCGTTTTGCTGCGAACATCGACATCGCGACGACGATCTTCGAAGCCTCGGGTAATACCGAACGAGCAACACAGGTTGACGGACGGTCGTTGTTGCAACCCTCGAGCCGCCAGAAGATCCTGCTCGAGTACTGGGAAGGAGATACCCCCCTCGACACGTGGGCATCGCTGAGAACCGATACCTACCAGTACATCGAGTACTACGACGAAACGGGGGCGGTCATCTACCGGGAGTACTACGACCTAGAAAGTGATCCGTTCCAGCTCGAGAACCTGCTCGACAACGGAACACCTCTGGACGATCCCGAATTCATCACGTTGTCGAACGACCTGGCTCAAGCCAGAGAGTGCTCGGGACCGACCTGCCCCTAACGTCCTTTCCACTCGGGCGAGCGCTTCTCCAGGAACGCAGTGACCCCTTCGATCGTGTCTTCGGATTCGAGACACACGGTCAGCATCCCGGCGAGGTATCGCAGCGCGTGGTCGAAGTCCATGTCTTCCGCGCCGTAGAACGATCTCTTCCCTAACGAAACGATCAACGGACTCTTAGACGCCAAGACCTCGACCGTTTCCTGGACCGCGTCATCAAGGTCGGCTCTCGGAACGACCCGATTGATGAATCCCCAACGAGCTGCCTCCTCGGCCCCCATGCGACGTCCCGTCAGCATGAGCTCGAGCGCGATCTTTCGGGGAACGTCTCTTTGGATAACGGCCGAGATCATGAACGGCCACAAACCGATGTTTACCTCGGGGGTCCCTATCTCCGCATCCGTCGCAGCGATGACGAGGTCGCACGCGAGCATCAACCCGAAGCCCCCCGCCAACGCATCACCGTTGACGCGGGCCACGATCGGTAACCGTGAGGAGCGCATCTGTGTGAAGAGGTCTCCTACCTCGCCGCGGATGAAGTGCTGGGCAACTCGAGAGACATCTGCCATCCCTCCGAGGTCTCCACCGGCGCAGAACGCTTTCTCCCCGGCCCCCGTCAGCACGACGACGGATACGGAGTCATCTGCCTCTGCTTCGCTTAGACCTGAAGCGAGCGCGGCCACGACTTCGGGGTTGATGGCATTGCGGCGTTCCTCACGCGTGATCGTGAGGCGCGCAACTGGTCCGGAGGTTTCGTAGGAAACGGATCCGCTCATCGAGCGGAACCTTAAGTCAGACGACTTCTAGCTTGGTGGCGAGCTTCTCGATCGCATCGGCCGGGAAACGGCGGTGACCCCCAAGGGTTACTACGTGAGGGAGCTTCCCTTGCTTCGCCCACCGAGAGACGGTCTTCGGGGACACCCTCAGCATCTTGGCGGCTTCCGCGGTGCGGATGTAGACCCCGTTGGCGTCGGACTGATGCGGATCGGCCATGCCCATACTGAGACTCCTGAAGTCGCGTTGGTCCGTCTCAGTCCTATCGGCCGATTCGGGGGATTACCTGAGAGAAAAAGGCAGGATCAGGCGTCGTCCAGGGCGACCGAGATGCGCTCTTTGAGAGCAGGGGGACAGGGCGTAGAGCCCCTCAGGCGGGCGATTATCACCGTCACGACCTCTCGCTCCACCCCGTAGGCCTCGAGACAGGGACCACAATCCTCCAGGTGGGTCTCGATCTCCACCCGCTGAGCGACGGTCAAGCCCTCCCCGTCTAGATAGAGGTAGGCCTGCTCGAGGACTTCCTTACAGTGGTGACTCATCTGCCACTCACGGCTCTCGTCTCCCCCGGTAACCGTTACTCGGATATTCGCACTTATTGCCAGCTGTTTCCAAGGCCCCTAGGACTTAGGCGGACCTTTGACGATCCCTCTGTCCCTGGCTATCTCCCACAACCTCTTTTGCAAGGCCTTTCTTCCCCGATGGAGTCTGGACATGACGGTGCCCAGGGGCACATCCATGATCTCGGCCATCTCGGCATACGAGAAACCTTCGACATCGGACAGGACCACGGCCATCCTGAACTGCTCTGGGAGGTCGTCGATCGCCTCGATGATGTCGGAGTCGACGAGGTTCGAGAGCACGATGTTCTCCGGCGTCGCGTCCCACGCCGGGTCGTGTTCCTTGAGCTCCCGGTACAGGTCGAACTCCTCGAGTTCGTCCTGCGACACCTTCT
>JAXDJQ010000227.1:0-3874 GCA_034667565.1 Actinomycetota bacterium | reverse complement strand
GCAACGGCTCCCAGGATCGCGGCGACACCATCCTCGAGTTGGTACTGGGCGATCAGGTAGACGAGCACACTGGCGGTGAACAAACCTGCGAATAGCGGCTGGGTCGAACCCCCGTCGGTCGAACCGGCGACCGAACCGGTAGCGGAAAGTCCCGCAAGGGTTGCCAGGATCGCTATGGAGAGCGCGCACCACGAGACGATCCGGAAGTGACCTCTGGTAACTACCTTCCACGATTGGGACCACGCGCACCCTGCCACGAGCCCAACGCTCCAAGCCAGCAGGACGATCGCCGCGACGGCGCCCGCCCCCCTCACTGCGAGAAGCGCTTCTTCAACCACCCCGGAAGGAATCCGGTCGAGATGTCGAGGATCTCCTGGACGAGCTCGAGGATGTCCTGATCGCCGTCCCAGTGCTCGCGGACGATGTCCGCGTCCACGCGGTTCACCATCTGGTCGAGCGCGAACGCGATCACCGCGATGTCATCCAGCTGGCCGATACCTGGAAGGAAATCCGGGATCAGGTCAACGGGAGATGCGAGGTAACCGGCGAGGATGACGAGCGTCGCTTTGCTGCGCGCCGGCACACGAGGATCACGCGCGAGGTTCCAGAGAAGTTTGAGGAGCCTCGGAAACAGAAGCGCGTATTCCTTCAATCGCGTCTGGGGCGGCCGCTCCGGCTGACTCACTACGAGGTCCTCGTTCATGTTGCGTCCAATGCCAGGGCCGCGGCCCCCAAGATGCCTGCATCGGCTTGCAACGCGCTGAGATCGAGTCGCATCGGACGTCTACGTTGAGCAGCCGTCATCCGGGCCAGTTCGTCGCGGGCTGGACCGAGGAACGCCTCTCCTGCCTTCGTAACGCTCCCGCCGAGCACGATCACATCGGGGTCGAAGATGTTCACGATGTTCGAGAGTCCGATGCCGAGCGCTCGTCCAGCACGGCGAAGAACGGCGCGGGCGGTCTCGTCATATTCCCTTGCCGCCCTCCCGACGTGCTCGGCCGTGATCGCATCGATGGACCCCGCGAATGAAACGATCGAAGTAGATGGATCCTCTTCCGCCGCGACGCGCGCCCAGGTCGTGACTGCCTGGCCCGAGGCGAACTGCTCGAGGCAACCTCGCAACCCACATCCACATGGCGGCCCAGCGGGATCGATCACGATGTGACCTATCTCGCCGGCAGCGCCCGAGGCACCCCTGAGTAACCGACCCTCGATGATGAATCCACTTCCGATGCCGGTGCCGATAGTGACCATCGCTACGTTGTCGATCCCGCGCGCGGCACCGAACCGGTGCTCGCCCCAAACGGCAGCGTTCGCGTCGTTGTCGACGGTCACGGGCAGACCGGACCGCGCCTCGAACGCGCTGCCCAACTGCGGATCGTCGAACACCAGGTTGGGAGAGAAGGTCACTCTCGAACCGGTGATGAAGCCGGCGGCGGCTACGCCCAAGCCGGCGATCGTCTCGGTAGATCTCTCGAGCAATTCGTCCACGAGTGCGATCGCGCCCTTCGTGGCTGCGCTCGGGTCCGTTGGACGTTCGATGCGCGTCAGCACCTCGCCTTCGGAGGTGACCACTCCCGCTTTGGTCGTGGTGCCGCCGATATCGATGCCGATAGCGAAACGCCGAGCCATGCCCCCAGGATAGTGCGAGGTCACGCCTGTCTATCCGACGTCGATGCGCCTTATCTTGGGCCCGTCCTCATCATCCACGGAGCGGGGTTTCGCGTCGCCTGCCACGACCTCGCTCGCTTCGTCTATCAGGATGCCGGCGGCGATGATCAGCTCCTTCGCAGCCGCCGCCAGATGGTCGAGGATCTCCGGTTTGGTTTTGCGAACGACCGCGATCGTGGCGCAGATCGGGCAGTAGGCACAGTCCGACGAGTGGTTGTGGCCCTCTTCGAAAAGATCCGAGTAGCGAGCCGCCCTACCTTCGTCTGTCATCGCTTCTCCTCGAAACGAACCGTCAAGGCTCCCTCGTTCAACCTTGCCGAGGCCAGCTCCCTCATCGCCAACACCTTTGGGAGCATGATCGTACGTCGGTACGGTCCCACCCTGATGAAGAGCTCCTCATGCTTCGCTGACAGATCGAGATCCTCTTTCTCGGTGAGCGGGAGCTTCAAGGTGAGGACGTAAGCCGTCCCATCCTTGACGATGGACATCGGGTCGTCGGTATGAAGGATCGCAGAGGGGTCCTGATCTCCATAGACCTCGGCCCCCAGCGAGGCGAGGAGCTCAGCGCCGACGAGCTCTTGGTCACGGAGCTTCGCCGTCAGGATCGGGACCGGGGCGAACGACTCGTTGATCGTCTGCAGGTGCGTCGCCTGCAATTCCTTCCACCTATCGAAGTAGGGATCGGAGACCTCATCGGGCAGCAGACGGTTGGCAACGATCGCATCGACCCTGTAGCCGAAGAGATTCAAGTAGGTGAACGTCCGTTGGGCCTCGGCTATGACCATCCGCTCGGGGTTGACAACGAGACGGACCGATGTCGAAGCTCCGTCCGTCAGCACTCGACGCACGCCCTCCAGTCGATCGTAGAAACGCCGCACCGCGGCGTAGACGTTGTCGTCGGGCAAGGGCAACCCGGTCATGCGTTTCGCGACCGGGCGCAGCACTCCCATCACCCTTCGCTCGATAGGAAAGATCTTGTCCATGTACCACTGGATGATGTCGGGAAGGGAGAGAAGTCGGAGCGTCTCCCCCGTTGGCGCGCAATCGACCACAAGGGCGTCGTATGGACCTTCGTCGTGGTGACGTTTCACGTCTGCGAGCGAGAACAACTCGTCCAAACCCGGGATAACGGACAGCTCCTCGGCTTCAACCTCAGCGAGACCCGCCCAGTTCAGGACGGAGATCGCGTGATCCTGGATCTCGCGCCAGTTCTCCTCGAGACGCGTCTGCGGGTCGATCTGTTCCGCCCACAGATTGTCTGCCACTTCCGTTGGATCGGGAGAGAGGTCGATACCGAAGGCATCCGCAACGGAATGGGCCGGGTCGGTCGACATCAACAACGTCTTCTTTCCACTCGCAGCGATGCGAAGGGCGGTGGACGAGGCGACGGTCGTCTTCCCAACGCCGCCCTTGCCCGTGAAGAGGATGACTCTCATCTAGACGATTCGACCCGCTTCTTTAGATCCTGGAGGGCCCCCTTGACGATCTGCTTCTCGGCCTGACGCTTCAAGAGACCCGGGACCGGGAATCCGGGGTCTATGGCAGTTTCGTACTGGACCTCCGTCACATCATCGAACTCGTCGAAACGGTAGGCACCGCTGAGGGCCTTAACGTCGCCGTCGATAAGGGACCAAGAGAATGCCTCGGGGGCCTCGGAATAGTCATACGCCAAGGTGTAGCTGACGGTCTTAACCTTCGCGTCGACCTCCATCCACACCTTCGTGGCGCGCCCCTCGTCGTCGGTCTCTTTCACCTCAACCTTCTTGATGTTCGCGTTCCACTCCGGGTAAGCCTCGAAGTCGGTGGCAACCGCGAAGACCTCGTCGGTCGTCGCCTTGACATCGATGTTGTCCGAGACGCTGTCGGCCATCAGTCCTCCTTCATGTGTGGGAAGGCGCTTTTCGTTCCCCTGAAATAACCGACGTTGATGCACAAGGTGCGTCCGACACGCAGAACCGAGGTAAGGGGTTGGTGGATATGCCCGAAGTAAGCCCGTCGCGGTTGCACGTCTTCTATGTAACGCAGGAGATCCTCACTTCCACGCTCGGACTTTCCGGCCAACGTGTCGTAACAGAGCTCGGGTATCGCCGGAGGTATGTGAGAACAGAGTACGTCGACCTCACCGAGACCCTCCACCTTGGCTCGCATCTCCTCTTCAGTGATCTCTCCGGCGACGTGAAGGGGGGTTGGTATAGCGCCGCCG
>JAXDJQ010000226.1:0-2966 GCA_034667565.1 Actinomycetota bacterium | reverse complement strand
CCGCGCGAGGGTTGCTTGCGGCACGTCCGTAAGCCCGTAACAGAGGTTGGCTCGAACACCGCCTTCGAAGAGCACGGGGGTCTGGAAGATCATGCCGACGCGCTTGCGGAGCGCCGTTGGATCCAAGGTTCGGACGTCCGTGCCGTCGAGACGGACGGTGCCCACATCGGGATCCTCTAACCGGTTGATGCACCTCAGGAGACTCGTCTTGCCCGCCCCCGAGGGACCCACGATCGCGGACACCGCTCCGGCGGCGAAGCGGACGCTGACCCCTTCGAGCACTCTCCTTCCGCCGCGTGTCAGCGACACGTCGTCGATCTCGATGGGCCACACCCTCGGAAGGTTATCCACGCGAAGAGGGGGCCCGAGGGCCCCCTCTCCTTTCGTCCTACGTTTCTGTTGGTTCTAGCGCTTACGGCGAGCTAGTGCGGTACCCGCACCGATCATCCCAAGTCCCGTCATCGCGAAGGGGATCAGGTCTGCGCCGGTGAACGGAAGCGTTGCGGCCCCGGTTGCCGGTGCTGCGCTCAGACCTGCCGCGGCCACCGTGTCGGGGGCCGTGCGGATCGTCGGGACCCCCCGCTGAAGAACCTTCCCGAGCACCGAGTCCTCGACGCTGTCGTCACCGCACTCTTCCTGCCCGGACGCCATCACGTCGTCGCACTGCGTCTCGGAAGCAGCAGCGACATCGTCGTCCTCGTCGCCGCAGGTCTCGCCGGAGGCCATGGCCTCGTCCTCAGAGCAGATCTCGAGGGTGCTGGCCTCGACCTCATCCTCGCCACAATCGTCGTCGCTTACAGCCATCGTGTCCTCGTCCTCACAGATGTGCTCCGTAGTGCTCTTGACGTTGGAGTCGTGGGTGGGCTTGGGCTTGTGGCCACACCAACCCTCGTTGTCGTCTTCGAAGTCGTCGTCGTTCCCACAACCGTTGTTCCCGTCCTGGTCGGCCTTGTCGACGCCACCGGTGCCGTTCGGCTTATCGGGGCCACCGTTGCTGCGGTCGGGGCCGTGTCCGTCGTCATCGGGATCGGATTCAGAGTTGCCCTGGTTGCCCGAACCACCGTTCTCGACCGAGCGGTCCTTGCCCGATGGGTGAGCGTTGTCGCCATCGTCCTCGACGTTGTTGGCGGTCCCACCATCGTTCGAGTCGTTGTCCTCTGTGTAGCTGGTCGACGCGTCCGAATCGGCGTCGCCATCGTGATCGCTTCCCTGCTGGGCGCTGCCGCCGCCCTGCTGGTGGTTAGCCTTGTGGTGCGCGAAAGCAGGGGTTACCTGGAACACGAGAAGAGCCAGGATCGCTACTAGAACTGCGATGGAACCGTTGCGTCGCAACATCTTCTTCCTCCTCTGTCACTCTGTGTAGTCACTGGTTGACTCTCTGCTAGTGGGGTTATTGACACCTTTCGTAGTTGCTAAACCACTCTCGGTAGTAATTGCGTCTTTTTTTTCTGATTCGGCTTGACTTGGGGCTTGTGCGACGTTTAGTATCGAACGTACGTTCGCCCTATAGATACGAGCCCACCGCGCGGGCCGGAGGAAGTCCACTTGGACAGAGACCGTCTACGCGCTTGTTCATCCGAAGACCTGATCGGGTCCTCGATCGAGGTAGCGGCCCGGCTTTCGGCCACCCACGCGGCGCTGCTCGACATGATCGCGGTCATCGATGAACGGCAGCTATGGCGCTCAGACGGTTGTTTGTCATGCGAAGACTGGGTCTCGTTCACCTACCAGGTCAGCAGGAAGACGGCCCATGAGTGGGTCGATGCCGCGCGCGCGTTAGGAGAACTCCCCCATCTATCGGCTCGGTTCGCAACCGGCGAGTTGTCGTGGGACAAAGCGAAAGCCGTTACCGAGCTCGCCACAGCGGAGTCCGATGAAGCCGTGACCCATGAGGCGCTGCAGACCGATGTGAAGCATCTCGAGAGGGCCGCCCGTAAGGCGCGGGCGATCTCACTTGAAGAGGCCAACCTCTGGCATCGCGATCGATTCTTCGCCATGCGTCGCAGCATCATCATGGGCGGGGTTCGCGTATCCGGCTTCCTCCCCGATGTCGACGGCGAGACGTTGATCAAAGCGATCGAGCAGCTTGCGGACGACGTGCCGAAGGATCCGGAGACCGGTCTCTACCCCGCGTTCGACGAGCGCTGCGCCGATGCGTTGGTCGATCTGGCGGCTGGGTTCCTAGCGCACGAACAACCGACGCATGGCGACAGAGCGATGGTGGTCGCCCATGTGGACCTGTCGCAGGTGCCGGGCGACGAGCCTCACGCCGAGTGCGCCAGTGGCATGACCCTTGCTCCCGAGACGATCGAGAGACTGATGTGTGACGCGGTCGTTGAGCCCGTCTTCGAGCTCGAGGGCCGCACGGTCGGAACCGGGAAGAAGCATCGCTTCCCGCCGCAGTGGATGCGCAGGCAGCTCGTCCACCGGGACACGATGTGTCGCTTCAACGGTTGCTGTAGGACGAGGATGCTAAATGCCCACCACATCAAGCACTGGCCCGGAGGCCCCACGGAGCCCGAGAACCTCGTGATGCTGTGCCGCTACCACCACCTGTTGATGCACGAAGGGGGCTGGACGGTCCGAGGTGATCCCGATGGATTCCTGGAGTTCGTCAAACCTGATGGCTAGGGTGACGCGATGAGATCACCACATCGACCGACCTTCACGAGGGCCGCGACCACCGGAGTGGCGATGGCGGCTGTCTTGATCGCTATCGGGTCAGTCTTCCCTGCCGGCGCGGACAGCATCGGACGCGCTGACGGGAACGACACTCCGGGAGTGTTGGATATCGCGTCTGTCTTGCACGGGCATCGGATGGTGGATGGGAAGAACAAGCTCGTGCACGCGATCCGGACGTGGGGCAGCTGGAGCGTCGGCGACATCAACTCGAACGACAGTCTGCAGATCGAGTTCCAGCTTCCCGGGAACAACAGAACCAGCCCTCCCGAGAGATTGATCGTCAT
>JAXDJQ010000225.1:0-3737 GCA_034667565.1 Actinomycetota bacterium | reverse complement strand
AGAGATACACGCGCCTAGGACGTGAAGGTTCGAAGCTCGGTATGCCGACATCGGGTATCTGGGGTGAAGCGGGGAAGTACCGCGGCGGTTCGTATGAGAATGGCATCATCCTGTGGTCCAAGGACACGGGAGCACACCATGTGAAGGGCCTCTTCTTCGGTGCATTCAGCGACGCCGGGGGGCGCAAGAGACTCGGACTTCCGATGACCGACCTCATCGATACGAAAGATGGAGGCACGAGACAACGGTTCACGCACGGGACGTTGTACCAACCTCCCCGGTCAACCGAGGTGTTCGCTCTCTGGGGAGCGCTGGACGAGAAGTACCGCGACATGGGTGGCGCATCCTCGAGATGTGGATACCCGACGTCCTCGATGGTGGTGGACGATGCGGGGGCCGCAGCTGCGTTCGAGAACGGTTCGATCACGTCAACACATGCGAACGGAGTGCAGGTTCACTGCAACTGATCACCCTTAGACTCGCCGGGTGACCCCTCTTGACGTACCGCACGAGAATCTCCCAGATGTGATCGAGGCTGCTGCAGGTCGCTCGCCGCGGGCATCAGCCGTGATCCTGGCCGTGCTGCTGGTCACGAGCGTTTCCCTGGCAGTAGCGGGTCAGATCACCCTCAAGTCCGCGATGGAGAAGGTGGGCCGTATAGGGACCGCAGAGGTGTCGGCTCCCATAGCAACGATCAAGAAGGTCGCCGCCGAGCCCTTGCTGTGGGTCGGTCTTTTCCTCTTCGGGGTGTCGGCGGTCTTCTGGCTCGTGGTGCTATCGCACGTTCCGCTCTCGGTGGCATACCCGGTGGTCGGTCTGTCCTACGTATTGATCGTCGGTCTGTCGCGCCTCGTGCTCCATGAGTCGGTGCCGACGATGAGGTGGCTGGGCGTGCTCGTCGTAGCCATCGGCATCGGCATAGTCGGCTTGTCCTTCCGCAAGGCGACCTAGCCGCGATGAAGGTCCTGGTCACAGGTGCCGGCGGATTCGTCGGGGGGCATCTCGTGCCCTCGCTCCTGGCCGACGGACACGAGGTCGTCGGCACCGGGCTCGCTAATGATGGTGCTCTCGAACATCTTGACGTAACCGACCCCAAACAAGTTGACGACGTCGTCGGCCGCGTGATGCCCGACCGTGTCTTCCATCTAGCCGGTCAATCTTCGGTATCGCACTCGTGGGAAGAACCGGCCCTCACTTACGAGGTGAATGCGATCGGAACCCATCACTTGCTCGATGCCCTCCATCGGCACGTTCCAGACTGCAGGGTCCATATCGCAGCGAGCAGCGACGAATACGGCAAGGTTCCGCCCGACGATTGTCCGTTAGATGAGTCGGCTCCATTGCGGCCCGTCTCTCCGTATGCCGTGAGCCGGGTGGCAGGGGAGTGGATAGCCCGCATGTATTACGAGTCCTTCGGGCTCCGTGCGGTGGTAACTCGAGCTTTCATGCATATCGGTCCCGGGCAACCTCCTTCATTCGCAACCGCCGACTGGGCCCGTCAGATCGCCTTGATCGAAGTCGGTGAGAAGGAGCCCATCGTTCGCACGGGCAATCTCGAGGGGATGCGGGAGTTCGGGGACGTACGCGATGTCGTTCGCGCGTATCGATTGGTCATCGAGCAAGGGCAACCGGGTGATGCCTACAACGTGGCAACCGGTGAACCGCACCGGTTGGGAGAGGTCTTGGATCTGCTCATCGCGATGGCGCGGGTGCCGATCACGGTCGAGACCGACCCGGCCAAGTTGCGACCGGTCGATTTCCCCGTTCTCTTCGGGGATGCGACCAAACTCGAGCGATTGACGGGTTGGAAGCCGGAGCATCGTTTGCCCGACACCCTCGAGGGGTTGCTGGATCACTGGCGCGGCGTGGTCAAGCAGGGATGAGGGCCCTCCTGATCGCGGGAGGCCTCGGCACGAGGCTCCGCCCCCTGACGTACACGCGTCCCAAGCATCTGCTCCCCATCGCCAACCGGGCGCACATCGAGCATGTGATCGATCTCTTGGTTGCCCACGACATCAGGGAAGTGGTTCTCCTCACTTCTTATCTAGCCGAGAGTTTCACCTCTGTCGTCGAGCGGGCCGAGGGCCGTGGAGTGAACGTCGAGGTCGCCCACGAGACCGATCCTCTCGGGACGGCGGGCGCCATCAAGAATGCTGCCGACCTGATCGGGGACGGAACGTTCTTCGCATTCAACGGAGATGTGCTCTCATCGGTAGATCTGACCTCGGTCCTCGCGATCCATAAGGCCTCGGGAGGGCGCGGCACGATCGTCCTGACGCCGGTCGAGGACCCATCGGCCTACGGGGTGGTGCCGACCGATGAGGACGGGCGCGTGCAGCGATTCGTCGAGAAGCCCCCACCGGGTACGGAGGAAACGAACCTGATCAACGCGGGCATCTACGTGCTCGAACCGGAGATCCTCGAAGCGATCCCTGCCGGGCAGGTGGTATCGATCGAGCGTGAAGTCTTCCCAGAGCTGGCCGCCGCCGGATCCCTTTTCGGCGTTGCGACGGACGCTTATTGGATGGATATCGGTACTCCCGAGAAGTATCTGCAAGCGAATCTCGACGCGTTGCACGGGACGTACGCCACAGAGGCGGTCGCGGCTCCGGGCGAGCGTGCCGTCCTGGTGGCGGAAACGGCGCAGATCGATCCGTCCGCACGGTTATCCTCTGCGTGCATCGGGGCCGCTTGCATCATCGAGGAAGGTGCGGTGATCGAAGACAGTGTGCTCCTCGATGGTGTGACCGTGCGGAGGGGGGCTCACATCCACCGCTCTACCCTCGGTGCAGGTGCATGTGTGGAATCCGACACGAGTGTTGACGGGCGTGCAGTTGGTGACGCCGAGACGATCCGATAAGCCAGATGACCGAAAGCCAGATGACCGAGAGGAAGTAGCGACGTGAAGTTGATGGTTACCGGGGCCGCCGGGTTCATCGGCTCGCATCTCGTCGATCGCCTGTTATCCGAAGGCGAGGACGTCCTCGGTTTCGACGATCTTTCCTCGGGCGCTATGGCCAACCTCTCCGACGCCCGTTCGTCGCAGGTTGGCAAATTCACGTTCCAGAGAGGCGACATCACGTCGAATCTCCTCGCGGATGTGATCGGCCGCTACAAGCCGGAGGTGATCTTCCATCTTGCGGCGCAGGTGGACGTTCGCAAGTCGGTGAGCGATCCGATCCACGACGCGATGATCAACATCATCGGGACGATCAACGTCCTCGAGGCAGCATCGAAGAATGGGACCCGCAAAGTGGTCTTCACCTCGTCGGGAGGGTGCATCTACGGTGAACCGGACGAGTCGCGCCTACCGGTCACCGAGGATCAGGTTTACCTCCCCGAGTCGATGCCGGAGTCACCCTATGGGGTCTCGAAGAAAGTGGTTCTCGACTACCTCCGCTATTTCGCGACTGTGAAGGGACTCGACTACACCGCTCTCGCTCTCTCCAACGTCTACGGACCTCGTCAAGAGCCGGCCTCGGAGGTCGGACTCGAGGGCCAGGTCGTAGCGATCTTCTCCCGCAAGATGCTGGGGGGAAGACCCTGCACGATCTACGGCGATGGAACCCAGACGCGTGACTTCGTTTATGTCGACGACGTGGTGTCGGCGTTCGTTGCGGCACGCGACCGGGGCAGCCAGGAGCTCATCAACGTCGGGAGCGGTAAGGAACTTTCCGTCAACGAGCTGTACTCGAGGTTGACCGAGCTGACCGGGAGCCGGTTCGATCCGATCCATG
>JAXDJQ010000224.1:0-10542 GCA_034667565.1 Actinomycetota bacterium | reverse complement strand
TACCACGGAGACGTCGATCAGTACTACCCGGCAGCCGCGATCCTGGCCGACAGCCCGGCGTGCACCGCTGGACCGCCGACCACGCTCGACTACCCAACCTGTGGGCAGATCGACCTGGACTTCGGTTCTTCGCCGACCCTCTACAAGAACTCCGAAGGCAAGCTGGTCGTTGCGGCGCTCCAGAAGTCGGGTGTCGTACACGCCGCCTATGCGGACAACATGGAGAAGGCGTGGTCCACGGTCGTCGGCGCTCCCTGCGCCCTCTGCAATGTCTCTTCGGTTGCCTTCGACGGAAAAGACACCGTCTTTGCAGCTGGGTCGCCCGGTTCGAACGTCTTCGGCCTCGATGCGGATACCGGGACGTACAAATGGGCCGCTCCGGTCGTCGATGGCACGCATTACGAGCCTCTGACGTATGCGAACGGCGTGCTCTACACGGTCGACACGAAAGGCTTCCTCGACACATACGACACGTCTCTGGGCGCCCCGGCTTTCAGCCGTCCGATGTCGGCCGACGTCGGCGATGCCTGCACCTCATTGAGCGGCGGTGTGGCAGTTGCCTACAACCACGTCTATGCAACCTGTGACCTCGGAATCAACGGCGGTGGGTGGCTTATCGGCTACGGCGTCGACGACGAATAGATCAGTCAAACAAACAACCAGCAACGAGTAAGGGAGAAAGAGATGAAGAAGAGCAAGTTCAAGGCCATGCTCCTCGCCGGAGCGGTTGCGTCGCTCATGGTTGGTACGTCCAACCAAGCAGATGCAGCAGTCATAGCCGCAGGGCCGGGCTCGTTCGCAGCTGGTTTCCTGACGCCGGTATCGGTTGGGACCGGGGCGGCTCCCCTGACGTTCGTCAACGGCGACATCCAACCGCACAATGTGATCGCGTCCGCCGACTTCCTCGATAAGGCCACGGCCAAGAAGACCGCATGGTGCAAGGGCTACGCCAAGACCAAGTGCCCGGTGTTCTGGAGCGCAACCATCGGAACCGGCGGCAACACCCCGGTCCTAGGTCTCGAGAACCTCGAGTCCGGCAAGCAGTACGCCTTCTTCTGCTCGATCCACCCGGGCATGAAGGGCACCCTCGTAGGTATCTAGTCTCTAAGAGAGAAGGAACTAACGGTGAAACGGTCTCGGCTCGCAGCGTTCGTCGCTCTCGGCGCCCTCGCACTTGGGTTGCCGGCGTCCGGCGCGTCGGCGAAGGCATCCTGTGCCCCCGCCAAACACGCGGGTGGCGAATGGCGGTCGTTGCCCGGGAGCTATGACGGCCAACGGAACCAGAAGGCCGAGAAGACCATCGGTCTGACCGAGGCGGTAACCCTTGCGCCGGAGTGGACCTTCAGCGCTAACGCCGAGACCGGCATCACGACGAATGAGATCACCGGCTACCCGATCGTTGCGGACGGTTGCGTTTACGTCGGGACCAGCACCGGGCAGCAGACCCCTGGGTATGCGTTCGCTCTGAACGCCGACACGGGTGAGGCGGTTTGGCAGACGAAGTTCCCGTTCGGGATCTACGGATCGTTGGCCGTCGAAGATGGACGGGTCTATGCGTTCGTATCTCAGCATGGCGACAAGAAGAAGGACAAGGGCCCGTACGTAGCGGCGATGGATCAAGCAACCGGCAAGGTCTTGTGGGAGACGATCGTCGACACCCAAGACGGGGCCGACGCCGTATCGAGCCCGGTCGTCTACGACGGCATGGTGTGGGTAGGCATCTCTGGTACGGCCGCAGAGACCGATAACGAAGAGGATCGGTTGGCGTTCCAGGGCAACTTCGTTCTGCTCGATGCAGTGACGGGCAAGATGCTCAAGAAGACCTACACGATCCCTCAGGAGAAGTGGAAGAAGGGCTTCGCGGGCGGTGCGATCTGGTCGACCCTTGCCATCGACGAAAAGACGAAATACGGCTACTCAGGAACCGGCAATCCCTTCAATTACGACTCGGAGTACAAGACAACGAACTCCATCCTGAAGGTCGACTTGGATCGTTCTCGTCCCACCTTCGGCGAGATCGTGGGTCACTACAAGGGAGATGTCGAGGAGTACTTCCCGCAGGTCGGAGAGAATTTCTCATGTGATCCTAACGACCCGATCGGGTTCTTCTTGGTTGGGCTTGAGTGTGGTCGCTTGGATGTGGACTTCGGCGCTACCGCCAACATCTTCGAGCTTGACGGACGCACCGTCGTTGGTGTTGGCCAGAAGTCGGGCGTCTATCACCTGATCGACGCCAAGACCATGAAACCCGTTTGGAAATCCGTGGTTGGCGTTCCCTCCGCCGTTGGCGGCATCGTCGGTTCGACGGCCTACGCGGATGGGAACATCTACGGTCCCCACACCGTGGGCGGGTACATGTGGTCGCTCGATAGCGCGGGTCTGCAGCGTTGGGTCTCGCCGTTCGCGGACGGGATCCACTGGGGTCCCCCGGCCACTTACGCCAACGGCGTCGTCTATTCGGTGGATCTCAAAGGCAACCTCGTTGGGATGGACGCCGCAACCGGTCTACAGGTTCTGAACTACCCGATGCTTCCCGAGACAGCCCCCGATCTCCCGAACACATGGGGTGGCGTCTCGGTGGCCCGCAACACGATCTACGCGACTGTTGGAGTCGGTATAACGTCTGCCGGCTTGAACTCGGTTCCCGGCGGTTACGTGATCGCCTTCCGCCCTGGTCAGTAACACCGATCATGCAGGTCCGATTCTCCTCGGAGGTTTGATGCGCTCGAGGTCCGCTCGATTCACCGCGTGGTTCATCAGTTGTGCGATGCCCCTTCTGGCGGTTCTAGTGATGCCTTCAGCAGGTGCTGTCGAGGACCATCACAAGGCAACGTCGGTAGCACCCAAGCCCGTCGTGATCGATGCAGAGGACGTCACGATCGAGATGAGCCTTCCACAGGGGTTCACTCCGCCCAGCGTCGAGATCAAGACCGGTACCACGGTGACGTGGCACAACGCCGAGACGATTGACTACCCGGTCGTCCGCGGTTACCACAAGGTTGTCGCCGATGACGGTTCGTTCGAGTCGCCCGACGTTGCGCCCGGCGCGCGTTGGAGCTACACGTTCCTCAAGCCCGGCACCTACAACTATCACTGCGGCATCCACCCCACCATGACGGGCCAGATCGTGGTCACCGGCAAGCCCGTCAAGGAAGAAGAGCAGAAGGACGTGCGGGTTGAGATCGTTGAACCGGACCCCAACGATCAGAACTCATGGGGGTTCAAGCCCAAGGATGTTGACATCGAAGTCGGAACAACCGTCACGTGGGTCAACAACGGTGCTCAGACCCACACCGTGACAGATGATGACGGCGCTTTCGATTCCGGCGACCTCGCCCCCGGCGACAAATTCACGTTCACGTTCAAGAAAGCCGGCGTCTACAACTACAAGTGCAAGCCCCACCCCTGGATGGAGGGGAAGGTAACCGTCAGCGAACCCGGCAAGGCCCCCCCGAAGGAGGAACCCGAGGAGGAAGATGAGGGTTCTTCGTCGAGCCCGTCGGCTCCGTCGAACCCCTCTAACACCGGCGGCTCGGGCCCCCAGACGTTCCAGGTGAACATCGTTGAAGGAGGTTCGACCGATGAGTGGGGCTACGACCCATCGAGCTTGAGCGTCGGCGTCGGCGACACCGTCGTTTGGACCAACACCGGGTCGACCGACCACACGGTTACATCAGACGATGGAGCCTTCGATTCCGGTCCCATCGCCCCGGGCTCGACCTGGCAGTACACGTTCGATGAGGTCGGTGAATTCCCGTATCACTGCGATCCGCATCCATTCATGATGGCTTCGATATCGGTCTCCGAGAACCCAACCGGCGCCGCCGGAGGAGGCCCAACCTCGGGCAGCGCGGCCGGACCGACCGTCGCGGGCAGCACGATGGAGATGGACGAGCCCGCAGCAGCCGTACCTGCTGAAGAAGCTTCGGGAGTCGATCTCGCCGCGGCCCCTGCATCGAGTCTGACCGGGAAGGAAGCATCTCTCGGAGCGATTGCTAGTCTTCTGTTCGCCTCGATGGCCTTTTTGGTGGGCCAGTGGTGGGGCTTCAATGTTCGTAGGTCCGGTTCTACTGGAGCCGCCGCGTGAGCACCGTCCGTACAGAAGAAGAGGTGAAGGTCATTTCGTCGAACGGTGCACCGACCGAAACTAAGGGCTCACGTCCGGACCTCGTCAAAGAGGTCAACATCCGCATCCCACTGAACATCGCCGTACCCGTGGCAGCGCTCATCTTCGTGGCTATCGTTGCGTTGCTGTTCGGTCTCTTCCTGTTGAAGCTGCCCAAGGAGCATGCCCCGGCGGTTGCTCTCGCTCTTGGTCTGAACATCCTTGCTGCGACGACATTCGCCGCCTCGAGGAAGAAGCTCACGTTTGCAACGGCAGTCGAGCTCTGTGCTCTGGTCGTGTACCCAGTTGCCCTCGCTGTGATCCTGGTGAACCTCGGTGGTATCCCATCCACGACTGAAAGCGCCGCTCCGGTGGCCGGAGCAGAGGCTGCCGCGGAAGGACCTGCTCCGGTGGAGCTTTCTGCCTCGAACCTCGAGTTCTCCGAGTCCGAGCTGACGTTCCCCGCGGACGTGGAGGTCACCGTTGCCTTCGAGAACCCCGACTCCGCTCCCCACAACTTCGCTATCTACGCGGACGACACGCTCGACGAGGATTTCTTCGCCGGCGAGGAGGTCCCACCCGGCGGGTCGACCGAGTACACGGTCCCTTCTCTGGAAGCAGGGGCCTACTACTTCCAGTGCGATATCCACCCCACGATGAATGGGCGCTTGATAGTCGAATGATGCGGACTAGTTCTCGATTATGTCGATCGAGTTGATGTAGATCGGGATGACAGGTCGCTCCGCTGCAGCCGGGTCGCCATTCGCTCCGCCAACCTCTACCTTGGCGATCTCGTTGATCACCTCGAAGGACGACTCGGATACCTGACCGAAGAGCGAGTAGAGCGGATCGAGACCAACCGGTTCGTCCGTCTCACCCTTTGCCCCCTGGTGGACGACGATGAAGAACTGCGAACCGGTCGAGTTGGGGCCCGCGTTGGCCATCGCCACCGTTCCGAAGACGTACTCACGACCCTTGTTCGGAAACTCGTCGGGAACCACGTAACCTGGCCCACCCTGTCCGGTGCCCTCGGGATCGCCACCCTGGATCACGAAGTTGTTGACGATCCGATGGAACGTCAGCCCGTCATAGAAGCCCTCCTGGGACAGGAAGATGAAGCTGTTGACGGTCTTGGGGGCCTTGTCCTCGAGGAGATCGAACTCGATGTCGCCGCATGAGGTGTGGATGATCGCCGAATAGTCGACGCCGTCCTGCATGACCTGCTCCGGTTTCTTGTACTGCTGCGGGTTCGCCTCGGGCGGTTCCTCGCCGCCGCACGCCACGCCCGCCGGCTCTTCGCTTGGGGGGGCCGAGGCCGCGGGTTCGACCGCGTTGTTCGTGTCGGATACCGAGTCACCATCGTTTCCGGAGAACAACGCGAAGCCGACGATCGCTAGTAGCACCAGGCCCACCACGCCCAGACGGATGAGGCGTCTGCGTTTCAGCTCCGCCTCGCGTGCCGCCGCCGCTTCGTCTCGGAATTGCTTCTTACGTGCCCGCTTGTCGTTAGTTGCCAAGATCCCTCCATCGTGCGCGTCGTGAGGTCACGAGATCGTCATCGGAACCATTGATGTGGTCGAGATGATAGGCGACCGCACGCGCGAGAACCTTCCCGTCTGGGGGTTCGGGCAGGAGCTCATCGGCGATCCCAAGGCGAAGGAGCTCGTGCGCCGTCAGCTTCAGCGCCTCGGCCGCGTCTCCCGCTCGACCTTGGTCCCGCCAGAGGATCGCGGCCGCTGCCTCGGGACCGATCACCGAGAAGATCGAATGCTCGTAGGCGAGGAGCACGTCGCCCGCCGCGAAGGCGAGGGCTCCGCCGCTACCACCCTCTCCCGTTACGCATGACACGATCGGGACGGGAAGGGACAACATCTTGTCGAATAGCGCGGCTATCTCCCACGCGATACCGCCCGCCTCGGAATCCTCTGAGGGATCCGCGCCCTTCGTATCGATGAGAGTGACGACCGGCAGCGCCAACCGAACCGCGAGCTCGAGACAGCGCCGCGCCTTCCTGAACGCACCCGGACCGGGTGTGGACTTCCGATCGAGTGCCAGAACGAGAGCTCGCCGACCGAGGATGCGGGTTAGCAATGGGTAGAGCGCGGCATCGTCTTTGCCCGCACGATCTCCGCGAAGCACGAAGGCAGGCTCGCCGAGCTGACGCGCAAGTTCCGGTCCGGTGGGACGCTCCACAGCGCGCGCAGCTTTCATCGCGGCACCAGGGCTGGGGGCTTCACCGTTCGCCGCAGGGGAGTACCCGACCGTCTCTTTCTCGTTAGGGCGGAGGACGGCTAGCAGCCCTCCTATCGACGCGCGCAGTTCGTGGAGGCCGACGACCGTGTCCACTAGTCCGTTTCCAAGCGCGGACGCTGCGGTGTGTGATGCCGAGGACGGCCTCGCGCCGGTGACGGTTTCAACGACTCGAGGACCCGCGAACCCGACGGTAGCTCCGGCCTCCCCGATGACGATGTCGGCGAGCGCAGCGATGCTTGCGAGGACCCCGCCGGTGGTTGGGTCACCAAGTACTGCGATGTAGGGCAGATGGGCATCCGCGAGTCCGGAGCGCGCCGCCACCAGCTTCGGCATCTGGACCAGCGAACGCATGCCCTCTTGCATCCGAGCGCCACCCGTTGCTGCCCGCAGGATGAACGGCACGGACCGCTCGATCGCTCGCTCGATGCTTCGAGCGATGCGCTCGCCCGCCACTTCTCCCATGCTTCCTCCGAGGAAGCGGAAGTCGAACGCCGCGAGCTCCACGTCGTGGCCGCCGATAGTCGCTGCACCCGCATGGACGGATTCATCCGTGCCGGCCGCCGTTCGTGAGGCTTCGAGTGCATCTTGGTATCCAGGGAATCCGATGGGATCGCTCGACACCAGGTCGTCACCGATGCTGCGGAACGACCCCTCGTCGATCAGATGCTCGAACGGCAGTTCAGACGAGCGAGCCAAGGATGAGCCTCCTGGAGTCCCTGCTAGGGTTTCGTGACCTGTCTACTACGTACTTCCGTACCCGAGGAGTGATTCCGAAGTGCCTTCTAGCCGGCCACGCATACTGGTCGCAAAACCTGGTCTCGACGGCCACGACCGCGGCATCAAGGTCGTGGCCCGGGCTCTGCGAGACGCCGGGATGGAGGTCATCTACACCGGGCTTCACCAGACCCCCGAGCAGATAGCCGCGGCTGCCATCCAGGAAGACGTCGACGCGGTTGGACTTTCCTGTTTGTCCGGGGCGCACATGACCTTGTTCCCCCGGGTCGTCGACCTCCTCAAGGAGCAAGGCGGGGACAACATCGTCGTCTTCGGCGGGGGGATCGTTCCCGAATCCGATATAGCGGATCTGCTGAAGGCCGGGATCGCACAGATCTTCACTCCCGGCGCCCCAACTAAAGACATCATCGAGTGGGTCAACAACAACGTGAAACAAGAGGCTTGAGAGATGGACTTATTCGAGTATCAAGGTAAGGAGTTACTCCGCAAGTTCGAGGTACCGGTCCCCGAGGGCCGCGTCGCTTCCACCCCGGACGAAGCGGCCGATGCAGCGAAGTTCCTCGGGGAAAAGGTCGTCGTGAAGGCCCAGGTCCAGGTCGGCGGACGCGGTCATCAGGGTGGGGTCAAGCTCGTCTCGTCACCCGACGAGGCTCGCACGGCCGCCGAAGAGATATTCGAGATCGACTTCTACGACCAAGAGGGCTTCGCTCTGAAGCAGAAAGCCGATGCCGGAACCCTTTCGGACGCCGAGGCGGGGATCTGGGAGCAGAAGAAGCTGCAAGCGCAGAAGTCGAAGCGCGTTCTGGTCGAACGAGCGGGGGAGCTCAAGAACGAGTACTACTGCTCGTTCCTGGTCGATCGCACGACTCGGAAGTACCTCGCGATCCTGTCGTCCGAGGGTGGCATGGATATCGAGAAGGTCAATGAGGAACATCCCGAGTTGATAGCGAAGGTGCAGATCGACCCGTTGCTTGGGATGTCGGACTTCCACGCGCGCGAGCTGGTGTTCGGAGGCAACATCGACGCCGATGCTCGCAAAGAGACGATCGCCATCCTTCCGAAGCTCTACCGTGCGTTCGTCGAGCTCGACTCGTCCCAGATCGAGATCAACCCACTCGTCGTCACGGGTGATGGCAAGGTCATGGCACTCGACGCCAAGGTCATCCTCGATGATTCGGCCGCTTACCGTCACACGTTCTTCGACGAGCTGCGATCGGCTCATGACATCCCCGAACAGGAGAAGCGAGCAAAGAGCCTGGGGCTCAACCTCATCAAGCTGGACGGTGATGTCGGCATCATCGGTAATGGTGCCGGCCTCGTGATGTCGACCTTGGATGTGGTGACGGATGCCGGTGGATCGCCGGCGAACTTCCTGGACGTGGGCGGCGGCGCCAATGCCGAGATCCTTTCGAATTCCCTCCAGATCATCATGGAGAACCCGGAGGTGAAGAGCGTCTTCATCAACATCTTCGGCGGGATCACGCGGTGTGACTTGGTGGCCGAAGGGATCATCGATGCTTTGGGTCGGCTCGATGTGACGATCCCGATCGTGGTGCGTCTCGACGGAACGAACGCAGAGCAGGGCCGCAAGATGCTCGCAGATGCCCCTCACCCGATGCTGAAAACGGCGGAGACGATGCTGGAAGCGGCACAGGTCGCAGTCGACCTAGCGCATGGGGGGACGAACTAGATGGCCATCATCATCGACAAGGAAACGCGCTTGGTGGTCCAGGGCCTTACCGGCTCTGAAGGTTCGTTCCACGCGGGACGCAACAAGGAGTACGGGACGCAACTGGTAGCCGGCGTCACCCCAGGCAAGGGTGGAACGGATCACAACGGCACCCCGATCTTCAACACCGTGAACGAAGCGGTTCAAGAGACGGGTGCCAACGCTTCGATGGTCTTCGTGCCAGCGCGCTTCGCCGCCGACGCGATCCTCGAGTCTTACGACGCCGGGTTAGAGACGATCATCGCCATCACGGAGCACGTACCTGCGATGGACATGGCGAAGGTGGTTGCGTACCTGCGAGGTAACGAGCGGAAGGTCACTCTCATCGGACCGAACTGTCCGGGAGTGATCTCCCCGGGCAAGGCGAACGTCGGGATCATCCCTGGAGAGATCTGTTCACCCGGTCCCATCGGCCTCGTGTCGCGCTCTGGAACCCTCGTGTATCAGATCGTTCACGAGCTCACCCAGCTGGGTCTGGGTCAAACGACATGCGTTGGGATCGGCGGTGACCCCGTTCCGGGGTCGGACTTCATCGATGTGTTATCGAAGTTCGAGGCCGATCCGGAGACCGAGCTCGTGGTTCTGGTCGGTGAGATCGGAGGAGACGCCGAGGAGCGCGCTGCTGCGTGGGCGAAGGCGAACATGAGCAAGCCCATCGTCGCTTACTTCGCCGGTCGCGTCGCACCTCCGGGTAAGCGGATGGGCCACGCCGGAGCGATCGTCTCGGGTTCGAAAGGCACATGGCAGGCAAAGGCAGATGCATTTCGCGCTGCCGGGTACGAGGTCGCCAAGAACCCGACCGAGGTGGCCGACATCGTGAAGAGGCTGCGCTCTTAAGCGTGTCGCTCCGAGAGGTTTCCGATCCGCTCGGTCCGCCCTGGAGTGAAGAACTTCAGGGAACGTTCCACAGACACATCGTCGAATCCGAGGTCCTCGCCAACAACCCCCTCGGCGATCCTTCTCGTAGGCCCCTATACGTGTACGAGCCGCCGGGGGGCGGTCGAGGATCACCGTCGATCTATCTGATCCAGGGGATGACCGGCCAGCTCGATATGTGGATGAACCGCAACGCGTTCGAGCCAACGATCGTCGAGAGGATCGACGCCCTGTTCGCCGACGGTGCGCCTCCTGCTCTCGTGGTGTTCGTGGATGCATGGACCTCGTATGGAGGGTCGCAATTCATCAACTCGGCCGGAACCGGCCGTTACATGGACTATCTCTGTGACGAGGTGGTGGCGTTTATCGACGAGACCTACAGAACGATCCCCGACGCGGGTTCGCGTGGCCTGACTGGGAAGTCGAGCGGTGGATACGGCGCGATGGTGGTTCCGATGTTGCGACCCGATGTCTTCGGTGCCCTCGCGTCGCACTCGGGGGACGCTCTGTTCGAAGCCTGCTACCTCAAGGATTTCCCCGAAACCGCCAGAGTGCTTCGCGATCGGTTCGACGGTTCATTCGAAAGATTCTTCGACAAGCTTCGCGCGGATTCCCGGCTCGAGTGGGGGCCTATGGGAGCGGCACTGAACGTCTACGCGATGGCTGCCTGTTACTCGCCCGATCATGAGAACCCCGGCAAGGCCCGTCTCCCGTTCGACATCGAGACCGGCAGGTTGATCGATGAGGTGTGGGCCGAGTGGCTCGATTGGGACCCCGTCAGGATGGCTCCTAAGTACGCCGAGGCCCTGCGAAGCATGAAGCTCATCTATCTCGATGCAGGGCG